>NZ_JBVIPA010000008.1:58396-258332 GCF_055578365.1 Streptomyces sp. NPDC033131 | reverse complement strand
AACGGCTCCAGCTTCGGGCCCCGACGAGGAACTGACGCACCAGCAGCAGAAGTCACACCACAACTAACGATCAACTACTGGCGCAGGACACTAGAACAGCGCCGGCCCGTTCTCGAAGTCCAGGAGGCGCTGCTTGCGGTCCAGGCCGCCGCCGTAGCCGGTGAGGCTGCCGTTCGCGCCGACGACACGGTGGCAGGGCACGATGATGCCGACCGGGTTCCTGCCGTTGGCGAGGCCGACCGCGCGGGAGGCGGTGGGGTTGCCGAGGATGCCGGCCAGGTCGCCGTACGAGCGGGTCTCGCCGTACGGGATCTTCCGGAGCTGGTCCCAGACGCTGCGCTGGAACGGGGTCCCGTGCAGGCGCAGTTCGAGGGTGAACTGCTTCAGTTCGCCCGCGAAGTACGCCTTCAGCTGGTCTGCGGCCTCGGCGAAGGCCGGCAGGTCGTCGCGGTCGCCGAAGGTCTCCTCCGGTGGGCGGTGGCGTTGGCCGGTCATGTAGAGGCCGCAGAGGACGCCGTCGTCGGCGACCAGGGTGAGAGGGCCGTACGGGCTGTCGATCACGGTGTGCCGCTTCACTGAGGTGTCCCTTCGTCCTTTGTATCCCTTGTCACTCTTGTCACGCTGTGCACCCTTATACGGGCAGGAAGTTGATCGGGTGGCTGTCCGTCGCCCACAGGTACTGGACCGCGTACGCCCGCCAGGGCCGCCAGACCGCCGCGCGGGCCGTGAGCGCCGCCGGGGTCGAGGGCAGCCCCAACTCCTGGGCGGCGCGCCGGATTCCGAGGTCGGTGGGGAGGAAGGCGTCCGGGTCGCCGAGGGCGCGCATCGCGATGACGTCGACCGTCCAGGGGCCGAAGCCGGGCAGGGCCAGCAGTCGGGCGCGGGTTTCCGTCCAGTCGGTCTCCACCCCCAGGTTCAGTGATCCTTGGGCGAGTTGGGCCACCAGCGTGGTGAACGTGGTCCGGCGCGTCCGGGGCATCGCCAGCGCCGCGGGGTCCACCGCGGCAAGCGCCTCGGGTGCCGGGAAGAGGTGCGTGAGGCCGCCCTCCGGGTCGTCCACCGGGTCGCCGTGCGCGGTCACCAGGCGGGCCGCGTGCGTGCGGGCCGCCGCCGTGGAGACCTGCTGGCCCAGGACCGCGCGTACGGCGAACTCCGCCTCGTCGACCGTGCGCGGCACGCGACGGCCGGGGGCCTTGTCGATCAGCGGGGCGAGCAGCGGATCCGTGCGCAGCTGGCCGTCCACGGCGACCGGGTCGGCGTCCAGGTCGAGCAGGCGGCGGCAGCGGCTGATGGCGACGGTCAGGTCGCGCAGGTCGCTGAGGGTGAGGCGGCAGGCGATGTGGTCCGGCCGCGGGGTGAGGGCCACGATGCCGTGGCCGTAGGGCAGCCGGAGGGTGCGCCGGTAGGCGCCGTCCCGCCACTCCTCGACGCCCGGGACGGCGGTCGCGGCGAGGTGGCCGAAGAGGTTGTCCGGGTTGAGGGGCGTGCGGAAGGGGAGGCGGAGGGTGAGGGCACCGGGGGTGCCCCCGGCACCCCCGGTGATCGTCCCGGCGTTCTTCTTCGGCAGCCGGTCGCGCAGTTCGCTGGGCGAGAGGGCGAAGACCTCGCGCACGGTGTCGTTGAAGGTCCGGATGGACGCGAAACCGGCGGCGAAGGCGATCTCCGCCATCGGGAGCGGGGTCGTCTCGATGAGGATCCTGGCCGTCTGGGCGCGCTGGGCGCGGGCGAGGGCGAGCGGGCCCGCGCCCAGTTCGGCGAAGAGCTGGCGTTCGACCTGCCGGGTGCTGTAGCCGAGCCGGGCGGCGAGCCCGGGCACGCCCTCGCGGTCCACGACGCCGTCGGCGACCAGGCGCATGGCGCGGGCCACGAGGTCGGCACGCTGGTTCCACTCCGGGGAGCCGGGGCTGGTGTCGGGCCGGCAGCGCTTGCAGGCCCGGAAGCCCGCCTGCTGACAGGCCGCCGCGCTCGGATAGAAGGTCATGTTCTCGGGCTTGGGCGGCACCACCGGGCAGCTCGGCCGGCAGTAGATCCGGGTCGTGAGGACGGCCGTGAAGAACCAGCCGTCGAAGCGGGCGTCCTTGGACCGCACTGCGCGTACGCAGCGCTCGGTGTCGGTGTGCATCCCCATCTGCATGGGTCCAGCATCGTCCAGGGGCGGGACCAGGGCTGGCGAGAATCCGACATCGACCTCGGCTGTCCTGGGCCGGGCCGGATCACCCCGGTCACGTCATTACATGAAGGTCCATTCATCTGATTTCCGTGCGGTGAGTAAGATACGGCCATGGGTCATGGAGCCGTCGTCACCGCCGCGCAGGACGCCGCCGAGCGGGTACGCCTGGACGCGGCCAACGTCGCCAAGGTGGCCACCACGCTCCAGGCCCTGTCGACGCCCTCCCGGCTGCTGATCCTGGCGCGGCTGCGCGAAGGCCCGCTGCCGGCGACGGAGTTGGCGGCGGCGGTGGGCATGGAGCAGTCGGCGTGCTCGCACCAGCTGCGGCTGCTGCGCAACCTGGGCCTGGTCGTGGGCGAACGCCGCGGCCGGTCGGTGGTGTACGCGCTGCACGACCACCATGTCGCCGAGTTGCTCGACCAAGCCGTCTACCACGTGGAGCATCTGCGCCTCGGCCTCAGTGACGCCGCCGAGTGATGCTCCGGGGCGCCGGTGGTGAGTGACGTGGGCGATGCGGGGAGGCCCCGGGGTCCGGGGTGACCCTGGGACCTCACCCGTCCGACGCTACTGCGTCGCCGTCGGCCGCCGCGACACAGCCATCGCCTCGTCGACGTCGGTCAGGGGACGCAGCCGGTAGGTGTACGCGTAGTCGCGGTTCGCGAACAGCTTGTACTCGTCGTGCGTGTGCGCGCCCCAGCTGTTGTCGCCGCCTACGCCCATCTGCCGGTGGTTCAGGCGCAGTACGACCTCGTCGCGTGGCGTGAGCTGGTAGTCGTGGCGGGCCCCGACCGACAGGTCCTCCGGGGTGAGGTGCGAGGCGTTGACCTCCAGGAGCGGTTCGCCGCAGACGAGCAGTCCGGTCCCGTCGCGGCCGGTCAGTGCGGCCCAGCGGACGTCGGTCTTGTTGCCGTTCTCCTGCGGGCGCAGGTAGGACGTCCACTGCCCGGCGACCGTGCCGGAGTACAGGCCGACGTCGGTGCCGTTGTTGCGGTCCCACTGGTTCTCCTCGGGACCGCGGCCGTAGTAGTGCAGGCGGTCCAGGCGCCTCGGCAGGAACAGCAGGGTGCCGACCTCGGGGATGTAGGGCAGGCTCGCCGCACCCGGATGCAGGGTGTTGTCGACCTTGATCTCACCGTTGCCGAAGACCGTGTACGTGGTGGTGTACGTCGATGCGGTGGTCGTCGGCAGGGTGCCGGCGACCTTGATCTCGACGGCCCGGTCCCGCAGGGCGCGCACGCTCACGTCCGTCACCTCGCGGTTCGCGCCCGCGTCACGCCAGGTCTGGTTGCGGGTGTGCTGGCCGTTGCCCCGGTCGTTGTCGGTGGGCGCCCGCCAGAAGTTCGGCACCGGTCCCGAGGTGATCAGGCGGACCCCCCGGACCTCGTACGAGGTGATGGTGCCGCTGCTCTTGTCGACGGTGACGGAGAATCCCCTGCCCCGGACGGTGACGGCCTTCTCGCCCACCTCGTGGCGCAGTGCCGGCACGCTCTGAAGGGGCACGGGCGTCACGGCCGGGCTGTCGGCGGCGACGGCGAGTTGCTGCTTGGCCACCTCGAAGCCGGCCTTCGCCCACATCGTGGGCTCCTTGGTGGTGAAGGAGAGGTGCAGGAAGTACTCCGTGCCGGGCGCCGCCTTCGCCGGGACCCTCACCGGAACCGTGATGTCCTTGCTGGTCAGTGGCGGGACGTCCAGCTGGTCGCGGCTCAGCCTGCCGCGCTGGACGACCTTGCCGTCGGCGACGAGCAACCAACGGCCGTCGAACTCGCGGACGTTGGTGAACAGGTACTCGTTGGTGAGGGTGACCCGGCCCGAGGTGACGGTGTCGCCGGAGGCGGGCGTGGCGTTGATCGCCTGGTAGATCTGCTTGACCTCGACGGACTTGCCGGTGCCGGCGCGGTCGGCGGTGACGATGCCGTCGCCGGCGAAGGCCCCGTCGTTGGGGTTGTCGCCCCAGTCGCCGCCGTAGGCGTAGAACGTCTTGTCGCGGGGCCGCTTCTCGGTGAGTCCGACGGTGGCCGCGTCGAACCAGAACCGCACGCCGTCGTCGTCGGGGCCACGGCTGTCGGAGGCCAGGTCGGCGGCGCTCAGCGCCCGGGCGTAGACGCGTGCCCGCCGGATGGTGCCGCTGAACTCGCGGGTCGGGTTGTCGACGTCGGTGGCCAGGGCCAGCGGCGCGGTGTTGACGGCGGGCCGCCGGGTGGTGGTGCGGGTGGCCCGGGCCAGGCCGTCGACGTACAGGGTCAGCGTGCCGGCCTCGGCGTCGAAGACACCCGCGACGTGGTGCTCGCGGCCGGTCCAGCCGTCCGGCAGCGCCCAGCTCGCGGTGACCCACTGGCCGCCGCCGTGGATGAAGAACTCCAGGGTTTTGTCGGTCTGCTTCAGGGCGTACTGGGTGTCGCCCTTGGCGAGGAGCGGCTGGTGGCCGCCGGTGAAGCGGGGGGTGACCCAGGCCTCCAGGGTCAGCGAGCCGGTCAGGTCGAGGCTCGCGTCGCGGGCGAAGACGGTGCCGCCGCTGACGCCCTGGCCGCGGGCGAAGGTGCCACTGGGGGCGATGACCTCGCCGCTCAGCGCGGCGGGCCCGGACTCGGTGAGCAGCTTGCGTGTCGGTGTGGGCCAGCTCAGGGCCTGGTCGGCGAAGTCCCAGATCCAGCCGCCCTGCAGGACGTCGTAGCGGCGGACGATGTCCCAGTACTTCTTGAAGTTGCCGTTGGAGTTCCCCATCCCGTGGGAGTACTCGATCATCACGTACGGCCGGGTGTCGGCGGTGTCCTTCGCCCGTGCCTCGACGCGGGAGGGGCTGTCGTACATCTCGGAGCGGATGTCGCTCATGCCGGGGCGGTCGTCGCCCTCGTACTGGATGACGCGGGTGGGGTCGTAGGAGCGGATCCAGTCGTACATGGCGTTGAAGGTGGTGCCGCCGCCCGCCTCGTTGCCGAGCGACCAGATGACCACCGAGGCGTGGTTCTTGTCGCGGTGGACCATGTTCTGGGCGCGGGCCACGCACGCCTCGGTCCAGTCCGCATGGTTGCCCGGGTACTCGTCGCGGATGCCGTGGGTCTCGAGGTTGGTCTCGTCGACGAGGTACAGGCCGTACTCGTCGGCGAGTTCCAGCCACAGCGGGTTGTTGGGGTAGTGCGAGGTGCGGACGGTGTTGATGTTCAGCCGCTTGATGACGCCGATGTCCTCGATCATGTCCGCCCGGGTGAGGGCGGAGCCGTGGACCGGGTGCATCTCGTGGCGGTTGGTGCCCCGGAAGGAGACCGGCTTGCCGTTGATGCGCATCAGACCGTCCTTGAGCGCGAACTCGCGCAGGCCGACCCGGTGGGAGAGGGTTTCGACCACCTTGCCGGCCGGGTCGCGCAGGCGGAGCACGGCGGTGTAGAGGTACGGGTGCTCGGCCGACCACAGGCGGGGCGCGGGCACGGCCTTCGCCGCCTGCACGGTCGTCTCGTCGCCGGAGCCGAGCGCGACGGCCTGCTTCAAGGGCCGGGGCCAGACCGGATGCCCGTCGGCGTCGTACAGCTGGGTCTCGACGGAGTACTGACCGCCGCCCTTGCCGCCGTAGTCCCGGACGCCGGCCGTCACCGACAGCTCGGCCGCCCGGTGGTCGTCGCTCAGCGGGGTGTCCAGCTTGAAGTCACGCAGGTGCACGGCGGGCGTGGAGTACAGGTAGACCGAGCGGAAGATGCCGCTCAGCCGGATCATGTCCTGGTCCTCCAGCCAGTCTCCGTCGGAGTAGCGGTAGACCTCGACGGCGATCTGGTTGGGGCCCGGCTTGAGGTGCTCGGTGATGTCGTACTCGGCGGGGTCGTAGGAGTCCTCGTGGTAGCCGACCAGCTCCCCGTTGATCCAGACGTAGTGGGCTGACTTGACCCCTTCGAAGTGCAGGAACGTTCGCCGGCCGTCCCAGTCGCGCGGCACGGTGAAGGTGCGCCGGTACTGGCCGACGGGGTTGTGGCGGGTGGGGGCGGCGGGTGGCTGCGCCTCCTCGCCCTGGCCGTTGGGGCCCCACCACGGATAGGTGATGTTGACGTAGATCGGGCGGTCGTAGCCGTGCAGCTGCCATGCGGAGGGGACGGGGATGGTGTCCCAGTCGCTGTCGTCGAGGTCGGTGCGGTGGAAGTCGGCACCCCGGTCGTCGGGGCGGTCGGCGTAGGCGAACTTCCAGGTGCCGTCGAGGCTCAGCCGGTACGGCGAGCGGGTGCGGTCACCGGCCAGGGCCTGTCTGACGTCGGCGTACGGCATGAGCGTGGTGTGCGGGGGCTCGGTGCCCAGCCGGAAGACGGCGATGTTGCCGTTCCACTCGGGTAAGGCGTCCGCCGCCGCCGAGGGCCGGCCGGCCGCCGAGGCGGTGACGGGCGCCGCGGACAGGGCGAGCGCGCCGAGAACGGCGGCTCCTCCCTCCAGCAGACGGCGGCGGCTGAACACGTGCGCGTTCGGGTGCGGTTGCGAGTGCGGGTGCGGGTGCGGCATGACCGTGGCCTTCCTCGGTGCGACTGGGGGTGCGCGGACTGAGGGTGCGTCAGGTGGGTCAGGTGGGTCAGGACAGGACTGCTGACAACGGGGGCAACTTGTGAGCCAGGGAAACCCTAAAACTCGCACACAATCGAAGCAATGATCCTGTCGGACTTTGTGCGGTCCTGTTGAGCCACCCGGCAGTCCGGCATGCTCGGCGGGGCTGCGGCGCGGTTCGGACCCCGGCGACGGGAGCCGAGGCGGGCGCGGTCTCGGTGAAGCGCGGCTGGGCGGCGGCAATGGACGACAGGAGGGCCTGCCGCGGGGCATCGACGGCAGGCGCGGTACGGACTGCGGCAGCATGGTGAGTATGTCCTCATAACCACCGGGCGACCGACCCGTACCCTGGAGCCGTGGAGGATCACGTGCAGAAGACGGGACCGGCGGCCGAACCGGACGACGAGGAGCGGTGGGCCGAACTGGCCGACCTGGTGCTGATCATCAGCCGGGAGGTGCAGTTCCGCGGATACGCCGACGAGCGGGCCGTTCCCCTGTCACCGTCGGAGGGCATGGTGATGCGCCACCTGCAGCACGACCACGCCGCTCCGCCGAGCCGGATCGCCACCGCGACCGGGCTGCAGCGCACCAACCTCTCCACCGTCCTGCGCGGCCTCGAACAGAAGGGGCTCATCGAGCGACGTGCCGACCCGGGCGACGGACGCGGCGTCACCGTCCACACCACCGACCACGGCCGCACCAACTACGCCCTGGTCCGCCGCGAATGGGCCACGGCCGTCTCCACGGCCGCCGGCCACGACGCCACCCACCTCGACGCGGCCCTCGCCCTGCTCACCTCCGTGGAGTCCGGGCTGGCCGCATCACGGCCGCGCACCCGCGCCACGCGTCCGGCGCCGGAGTCCTGACCTCGGCGCCGTCGACGGCGGCGGCGAGAAAGCGGGGCCGGTGCGCAGTCGCCGATCAGCCGCTCATCGCACGTGCCCGGCGAACGCCTGGTACGCCCGCTGGTCGAAGAGGACGAACCTGACCTCCTCGACCGCCGTGGCCGTCGCCCGTACCGTCTCCACCGCGATCCGGGCGGCGTCGTCCATCGGCCAGCCGTAGACGCCCGCGGAGACGGCCGGGAACGCGACCGTACGGGCGCCCAGCTCGTCGGCGGTTCTCAGCGACTCCCGGTAGCAGGAGGCCAGCAGCTGCGAGCGGTCCTCCTCGGGGGAGTAGCGCGGGCCCACCGTGTGGATCACCCACCGCGCGTCCAGTTCACCGGCGGTCGTGGCGACCGCCCGGCCGGTCGGCAGGCCCTTGCCGTAGTGCGAGGCCCGGAGTCTGCGGCAGTCCTCGAGGATCGCCGGACCGCCGCGGCGGTGGATGGCCCCGTCGACGCCCGAGCCGCCCAGCAGGGAGGAGTTCGCCGCGTTGACGATCGCGTCGGCGCTCTGCCGGGTGATGTCGCCCTGGACGAGCGTGATCGTGGTCATGTCCGGCGCAGCCTCCTCCACACGGCCTTGGCCGCGTTGTGCCCCGACATGCCGTGCACACCCGGGCCCGGCGGGGTGGCCGAGGAGCAGATGAAGACGGCCGGGTGCGGGGTGCCGTACGGGAACAGGGACAGCTTGGGCCGCAGCAGGATCTGGAGTCCGGTGACCGCGCCGGAGGCGATGTCACCGCCGATGTAGTTGGCGTTGCGGGCCATGAGCTGGGCCGGTCCGGCGGTCGCGCGGGCGAGGACGCGGTCGCGGAAGCCGGGGGCGAACCGCTCCAGTTGGCGTTCCATGGCGTCGGTGAGGTCCCCGGTCCAGCCGCTGGGGACATGTCCGTACGCCCAGAAGACGTGCTTGCCGGCCGGGGCCCGGCCGGGGTCGACGAGACTGGGCTGCACGGTGATCATGAACGGCCGGTCGGGTGCGCGGCCCTCCCGCGACGCCGCGCGCAGGGCGGCACCGATCTCCGCGCTGTCCGCGCCGATCTGCACGGTGGTGGCCCGGCGCGCCTGCGGCGCGGTCCACGGCACGGGGCCGTCCAGGGCATAGTCGATCTTGAAGACTCCGGGGCCGTACCGGTAGCTCTCGTAGAAGCGGCCGAAACCGGCGATCCTGGCCAGCGCGGTGGGCGAGGTGTCGAAGACGTACGCCCGCGCGGGCGGCAGGTCGTCGAGGCGCTTGACCTCGAAGTCGGTGTGGATGGTGCCGCCGAGGTCCCTCAGATACGCGGCCAGGGCGTCGGAGATGGCCTGCGAGCCGCCGCGGGCCACGGGCCAGCCGCGGGCGTGTGCGGCGAGGGCGAAGACCAGGCCGACGGCGCCGGTGGCGAAGCCGCCGAGCGGGGCCATCACATGCGCGACGAGGCCGGCGAACAAAGTCTTGGCCCGCTCGTCGCGGAAGCGGCGCATCAGCCAGGTCGACGGGGGCAGTCCGACCAGGCCGAAGCGGGCGAGGGTGACCGGGTCCCGGGGCAGCGCGGTGAGCGGCAGCGACATGAAGTCACGGGCCAGGGTGTCCCACGTGGGCAGGAAGGGCTCGACCAGCCGTCGGTACGTTCCCGCGTCCCGCGGCCCGAACGAGGCGGCCGTCTCACCGACCGACCGCGCCAGCACGGCCGCGGTGCCGTCGGGGAACGGGTTCGCCATCGGCAGGTCGGCGTGCAGCCACTCCAGGCCGTAGCGCTCCAGGGGCAGGGCGCGGAACGCGGGTGAGTTGATGCCGAGGGGGTGGGCCGCGGAGCACGGGTCGTGGCGGAAGCCGGGGAGGGTGAGCTCCTCGGTGCGCGCTCCCCCGCCGACGGTGTCCCGGGCCTCGAAGAGGGCCACGGAAAAGCCCCGGCGGGCCAACTCAACGGCGGCGGTCAGTCCGTTCGGTCCCGCACCCACCACGACCACATCGAGCATCGACGGCACCTTCGGACCCCTTCGTCAGCCGATGGCCTGTACGGATCAGGATATGACGCAGGACCGACAGCACCGGCCCGCGGGGCACCGCACGGGCCGACGGGCGTCCTCGGGTGCTACCCCGCCGTGAGCAGCTCCACCACCCGGCGGGCCGTGGCCGCGTCCCGGGCCGCGGTGAAGGGGAGCGTGTTGTGGCCCGTGATGCGGAACGGCTCCCCCGTGAGGGTCAGGTGCGCGCCGCCCGCCTCCTCGACCAGGAGCAGGCCGGCGGCGTGGTCCCAGGCCGCCTCCCACGAGAAGGCGGTGGCGTCCAACTCCCCGCGGGCGACGGCCAGATACGTCAGGCCGGCCGAGCCGCACGCGCGCGGTGCCACGCCCTCGGTCCACAGACCGAGCAGCGCGCGCTTCTCCTCGTCGGTCGTGTAGTCCGGGTGGGAGGTGGCTATGCGCAGGTCACGGCCTGCTTGTGGGGCGCCGGGGTGCAGCCGCTCGCCGTCGAGGAACGCGCCCTGTCCGCGCACGGCCGTCGCCAGCTGGTCGCGGGCCGGCGCATACGTCCACGAGGCGCGCAGCACTCCGCCCTGCGCGAGTGCCACCAGGGTGCAGAACCCGGGGTCGCCGTGCACGAACTGCCGTGTCCCGTCGACCGGGTCGACGATCCAGACCGGGGTGTCGCCCTGGATCGCCTCGTAGGAAGCCGGGTTGGCGTGCACCGCTTCCTCGCCGACCACGACCGAGCCGGGCAGCAGCGCACCGAGCGTCTCGGTGAGGTACTGCTCCGCCTTGCGGTCGGCGTCCGTCACGAGGTCGTGCGGACCGGCCTTCTGGTCGACCTCGTGCGCGGCGAGCCGGCGGAAGCGCGGCATGATCTCGGCCGCGGCCGCCTTCCGCACCGCTTCCTCCACGTCCGCCGTGTGCCGGGTGAGAAACTCGTCGATGGTTTCCGTCTCTTCGATCATGACTCCATGAGAGCACGCGTCACTGACAATCCCCACCCGGCCGGTGCACCGCGGGTGGAATCACCGTGAACACCGGGATGTGCCGGGCGCCGGGGTGCCCGTGGTCGGCCCGGCGGCCAGGTTCGGCGGCCCGCGACGACCGGTTCGGCGGCACACGGGGGCGGGTTCAGCGGCCCACCGCGTACCCCTGCATGCCCCGGGGGTTCGCCGCCGCCGACAGGATCCCGGTCTCCGGGTCCCGGGCGACCGCGCACAGCCGGCCCTCCGACCAGGGCTCGCCGACGGTCACGTCGTGCCCGCGGCGCCGCAGCTGCGCCACCACGTCCTCGGGCGTGCGGGACTCCACGGTGACGCTGCCCGGGCGCATGCCGCGCGGGTAGAACGAGCCGGGGAAGCTGTCGTTGTGCCAGTTCGGGGCGTCGATCGCGCCCTGGAGGTCGAGTCCGCCCCGGACCCGGGCCCGCAGCGCGACCGCGAGGAAGAAGTGCAGCTGCCACTGGTCCTGCTGGTCCCCGCCGGGCGTCCCGAACGCCATGACCGGCACCCCGTCACGCAGGGCGATCGAGGGTGTGAGCGTGGTGCGGGGGCGGCGGCCCGGGGTGAGGGAGTTGGGCAGCCCCTCCTCCAGCCAGGCCATCTGGAGCCGGGTGCCGAGCGGGAAGCCCAGCTCGGGCACGACCGGGTTGGACTGCAGCCAGCCACCGCTGGGCGTGGCGGCGACCATGTTGCCCCAGCGGTCGACGACGTCGAGGTGGCAGGTGTCGCCCCGGGTGAGCCCGTCGGCACCGACCTCGGGCTCACCGGGTACCGGGGACGTGGGGTGTTTGGCGACGGTGGGCTCACCGACGCCGAGCGCGACGGACCCGGCACTCTCGCCGGTCACCACGCGCGCGTGAGCGCACAGCCGCGGAGTGCGCCCGCCCGGACTGCCGGGCCGCAGCTCGTGGGACGCCTTGTCACCGACGAGCTGCCGCCGCTCCGCGTTGTACTCGGGGGACAGGAGCGCGGCGAGTGGGACCCCGGCCGCGTCGCCGTACCAGGCCTCCCGGTCGGCCATGGCAAGCTTGCAGCCCTCGATCAGCAGGTGGACGTAGTCGGCGGACCCGTAGGGGGGCAGCTCGGGCGGCAGCAGGGCGAGCTGCTGAACGAGGACCGGTCCCTGGCTCCAGGGGCCGGCCTTGCACACGGTCCAGCCGTTCCAGTCGTACGTCGCCGGCGTCTCGTACGTGGCGGACCAGCCGGCGAGATCGGCGGCCGTGAGCGTACCGGTGTGCCGCTCGCCGCTGGTGTCCATGGTGGGCCGCTGCGCCTGCCGCACCAGTGCCTCGGCGACGAATCCGCTCCGCCACACCTCCCGGGCGGCCTCGATCCGCGCGTCCCGGTCCCCGGCGCCGTCGACCTCTTCGAGCAGCCGCTTCCAGGTGGCGGCAAGGGCGGGATTGCGCAGCAGCTCACCTGGCCGCGGGGCCTTCCCGTCCGGCAGGTAGACCTCCGCGGACGACGTCCATTCCGTCTCGAACAACTCCCGGACGCACTCGACCGTCGCCCCGACGTTCTCCACGGGCGCGTGCCCGTGTTCGGCGTACCCGATGGCGTACTTCAGCACGTCCGCCAGGGACTTGGTGCCGTAGTCCCGCAGCAGGAGCATCCAGGCGTCGAAGGCACCGGGGACGGCTGCGGCGAGCGGCCCGGTACCGGGGACGAGGTCCAGCCCGAGCCCCCGGTAGTGCACGACGGACGCCCCGCCCGGCGCGACGCCCTGCCCGCACAGCACGCGCACCTCGCCGCCCGCCGGGGCGAGCAGAATCGGCACCTCGCCGGCGGGCCCGTTCAGATGCGGCTCGACGACGTGCAGCACGAACGCCCCCGCGACCGCTGCGTCATACGCGTTCCCCCCGTCCTCCAGCACCGCCATCGCCGACTGCGAGGCCAGCCAGTGGGTGGAGGACACCATGCCGAAGGTGCCCTGGAGGGTGGGGCGGGTGGTGAACATAGAGCCTCTCACCTCGCTGTTTACGTGTACCGGCCCGGACGATGGGCACTCAGGACGGGTGCTGGGGAGAATCTGGGGAGTTTGCGCCAGGGACCTCCTCCTCCCGCTCCCCCAGAAGGCTTCATGACGCCTGCTCTGGCCAAAGCGGGCTTCCGGATCTCGGTGTTCCACGTGTTGGCGGCGATCGCGTCACCGTACTTCGTCGTCGGCACGAGACTGAACTTTTTCCGCTCCTTGTCAGGCTCCGGGCCGCCCCACGACAACTCGATCTCACTACCGGGGTCGGCCCGCACGTGCTTCAGCAGCTCGTCAGCCACGGAACCCGTGCTCCGGCGCCAGCCGTGCGGCCTCGACGATGTCCTCGGGGGGCGTGGGTATGGCTGCCGCACTTTGTTCCTGCATCTTGGGCTCCACTGTCCGGCTTTCCCTTCGTCCGCCTGCTTCGTCCACGGTCACTGGGAACCACTTGTCCCAGAGGGCGGCGGTCCGAGGCTCTCCCGAAGCCGGGCGGCGAGGCTCGCGGCCGTCTGGGGGTCGGTTCCTTCGGCCGCCAGGACGACCGCGAGCCGGCGTACCGCGTCGCGGAACGCCTCCCCGGCGTAGCGCCAGTCCGCGGGCACGGAGTCGCGTTCGCCGGGCAGGAGCAGCCCGAGGGCCGTGTCCCAGGCCCGGGCGGTGTTCGCGTCCGGGGCCGTGTTCGCGAAGTCGGTGAAAGCCGTGCGCCAGACGCGGCGCGAGACGGTGGCCGCGACGGCGTCCAGGGTGTCGGGCCACGGGCCCGGGCGGGCCAGCAGCAGCCGCACCTGGTCGAGCGGCGCCAGCGCGCTGCCCCGCACGCCACCGCCCAGTTGTGCCTCGACGTCCATCCCTGGAGTGATCTCGACGCCCGCGTCCCTCAGTTCGGCCAGGGTGACGATGTCGGCGGTGAGTCCCGGCGGGTTCCCGGGCAGGTCCTCCGCACTGACTTCGCCGGCGACCCACCGGCGCCGGGCGTCCGAGGGAGACGGTGGCGCTTGAGACGGGGTGTCGTCGCCGGTCGTGATGACGGCTGGGGCGGGTCCGGAGGGCTGGGCCGCCAACGCGGGCGGAAGGGTCTGCGACCAGTGCGCTCCGGTGTCGTCCTCGGGCGAGGTCACCACGAGAAGGGTCTCGTTCACGGCAGGTCGCCGGTCGAGGAGGCGTACGGGCTTCTCCGGCAGCCACACGGTCCGGGCGGCCCCCGTCCGGGCGGCGATCGCATCGGCCAGGTCGCCGTCCTTCTCCCCCGTCCCGACGGCGATGACCGGGACGTTCCGGTCCAGTTGTGCCAGAACGGGGTCGTGGAAGAGCAGTGCGGCGATCTCCTCGAAGGGCACCGGGCGGGTGGTGCCGTCCGGCCAGGGCATGTCGACATGTCCCGGGGTGGTGCCGCTCATGTCCAATACGTAGGCGGCGGAGTGGGTGTCCTTCCCCGCGCCCTTCTTGTGCCAGGGAGCCAGCGCCGCGCGGGTGCCCTTCAGTCCGCCGTCGGGTGAGATCACGTAGCGGTCCACCCACAGACGGCTCGGGACCGGCTTCGTCGTCCAACTGCGCCCGCCGCTCATGCCGGTCGCGGAGGTGATGAGGGTGCGGTCGTTCAGCGCGCCGTTGCGTTCAAGGTCGTACGCGGCGATCGCGGTGGGGTCGTAGGCGTCGCGACCGAGGGCCGCCGCGGTGGCCGCCATCCGCACGAGGTCCGCCCGGACGGCCTCGTCCCGCGGGTTCACGCCGGTGGGAAGGTGAAGCGCCTTCGTCGTCAGGGCGTCCGGGTCGGGGTGGTTCTCCACGCTCTCCACTGCCTTGACCGTGGCCCACAACGCGTTCTGCCGGTGCGCCGCGGTGATCCGCTCCCCCGCGCGCAGCCCCAGCACCTGGCGGGCCCACTCGTCGGCATCGTGCCGGCCGATCAGTTCGCGGGCCCGGTCCACGGAAGGCAGGGCGACGAAGTCGGGCAGCGCGGACCGGGAGTCGGTCGCCAGGTGCGCCGCCGCGGCTTCGAGCATCGTCCGTACGTCGTCGGGGTGCGGCGGCACGGGCCGCGTACCGGGGGCGGTGGTCAGGCCGTGGTGCGCGCGGGTGACCTGGTCGAGCAGGTCGAGCGTCAGTTCACCGTACTCCCGCAGGTTCTCGTCCCCGCGACGCATGACTTCGAGGGCGCCGATGCCGCGCAGCAACCCGCGGTACGTGCCCTCCGGGTCGTCCCTGTCCTCCTCCACGTCGACGCCGAACGTCGTCCGCAGGGCGCGGACCAGGCGCAGTGCCGTGTCCCGGACCATGGCCGGCGTGACGTCCGGGGAGGTCTCCAGGCCGGCCTGTGCGGCGAGGGTGTCGAGTTCGTCCGGGGTCGGTTCGGGGCGCACCTTCACCATGTCCACCGGGTCGTTCACCGGAGTGGTGGGGATGCCGTGGTCGTACAGCTTCCCGTGCGCGTACCGGCTCCAGTGTTCCCTGTTCGGGGCATAGAGGTCACGTCGTGTCACGTTGGAGACGTCCTGAGCCGCCGACGAGACGGCGAGCGGATCGGGCACGAAGGGGCGGCTCCGCTTCAGGGCGGCGGCGGAGTGTCCCTCCGGTCCGCTCCCCCAGCACGACAGGAACACGAGGGGGGTGTCCTGGTCGAGGCGGCTCACGCTGCGGCGCCGCCGGAGGTAGCCGCCGGTTTCCGCGCCCCGGACCGCGACGTTGTTCTGGAACATGCGCTCGACCATGAGCGTCTGCCCCGGCAGGCCGTGGACCACGAAGAAGTAGGGCTTGCGGCCCTTCCACGGCACCGGCCGGGGATTCCCGATCGGTACACCGGTGACCGGGTCGTAGACGGACCACTCGGTCGACCGGGTCAGATCTTGGAGCCACGGCTCGCGGCGGAACAGGTCGGGGCTGTTGACCACCGCGCGGCCGATGGGCCGGCCCTCGTCGGTGAGGGTGACCGACTTGACGTCCGCGTCCCGCAGAGTCCTGCCGTCGATCGTGTGCAGGACGGCTTCGGCGGGTTCCGGCCCTCCTTCGTCCGGTCCCAGGTCGCCGGGCTCACTGACGATCCACTCGCCGAGCGGCTCACCGATCAGCCCTTCGATCGAGTCGTCGTCGTCAAGGAGAGCCCGGTCGTCGGTCACCTCGACGCGGTGCCGACCGCTGTCCGGATGCGGCTTCAGCGCGGCGTCGCCGCTGTGCGACCACAGCGTCCTGCCGACCCGGGCCGCGGCCCCGCGCGGCAGGTCCAGCCCCATGGCACCGGCGTTCGGCCAGACAAGCACCACCTCGGCGGCATCCTGACGGCTCGCCAGGTCGTCGTCCTGAGCCAGTAGTTCGGCGAACTCCTCCGGCGACAGCTGCCACCGCTTGCTGCCGTCCGGCAGGGTCAGCCTGACCGAGGTGTGGTCGCCGCCCTTCGCGCCGATCACGTACGGGAGGGGTGCATCGGGTCGGCGCGTCCATGGTGACGGCCGGGGGTCGCGGTTGTCACCGTCCACCACGTCGTAGGAGGAGACGTCCACCTCCCCGGCGGACCGGCCCGTCCAGTTGCGGCCCAGGGGGGTGCCGTCCGGTGCGCTCAGGCGGGTGGCGTCGGACAACAGGCCCTGCTTGCCCAGGTGATAGGCGGTCAGTGCCGCCCGGCTGGTCGCCCGGCCGGCCGCCATCGCCTCGTCCACCAGCTCGTACAGCCGGCGCACACGGTTCGACAGGTTGTCGACGTCGAAGCGCACCGGCGCGGGCGCGGAGGCCGTGGACTCGCCGTCCGAGTCGGTGTCGGAGTCGGTGTCCGAGTCGCGTTCCGATTCGGGATCGTCCTCCGGGTTGTCGTCGAGGTGCAGGAGCTTTCCGGCGAGCCGGTCCGGGCCGGTGAAGTAGTCCGCCTCGCCGAAATCGTTCGGGCTGAGTTCCGCCAGTCGTGCGGCGGCCTCCGACAGGGGAGAGCGGTCGACCGTGATGACCGCCTGCCGCCGTGCCGCCCGCCCGGTGGCGCCGTCCATCGGGCCGACGGCGCCGATGTCCCGGCCGCCGCTCTCCGCGGTGATCGGGAAGTCCTCCGCCCGGACCGTGCCGCCGCGTACTTCCGCGACATTGCGCACGGCCCCCTCGTTGCGCTGGAGTTGACGCCGGATCTCGTCCCGGAGGAGGTCCCGCACGGCCTCCGCCCGCTGCCGGCCGACCGTCTCGGCGTGCTCTACGGCACCACCGGACAGCGCGAAGCGCGGGCCGTTGCTGTAACCGGTGACCGTGACCTCGGGCAGTCGAAGGCCCGCCCTCAGGTCCCGCAGGCCGGACAGCACGATCTGCTCGGCCAGGTCGGTGAGTTGGCGGCGCTGGTCGGGATCGGTGATGTCCCGGTGGCGGTGCTCGAAGGTGAACCTTGACCGGGACGGGGGAAGCGCCGGGGCGCTCTCGGGATCGGCCGCGCTCTCTTCATCGGCATCGACGTCCACGACCACGTCTACGTCGCGCGGGGCGTCTTCGGCGTCGGGCTCTGGCCGGGGTGCCGGGCCGTGCCCGTCGGGGCTCAGTGCCATCGTCCGCGTCTTCGGCGGCCCGGGAGCGGGTTCGGGCACAGGCGGAGGTGGGGGGACGGCCGCGGCGGTCTTCACCTGGTCGGTCCTGACTACGACACCCAGTCGGTCGCTGAACAGGGCCGCCACGTTGGTCAGCCAGTCGGCCGCCTCCGCCGCGTCCAGACCCGGCCGGACCGACTCGCTCATGTAACGGCCCGACTTGTCGTTCACCACCCACGAACGCAGCTTCGCGCTCCAGCGGAACTCGCCGGACACCCGGCTGCGCCCCGGCAGCGTCCGGCCCACCGCCGAATCCGCCGCGCGGCCGCCGTCGTCGACAAAACCGGCGGCGATGCCGGTATGGCCCAGCCCGTCCAGCGCCTTGCGCAGCGACTCCGCCGTCAGACCGGGGTCCTTCTCCCGCATTCCCGACAGCAGCGCGTCGAACTGCTCCGGCGTGATGATGCCGCTCAGGTCCTCCGTGCCCAGGATCACCCGCCCGTCATCGGTGACCGTGTACAGCCACACCGCGTCGCGGTTACCGGTGATCAGCAGGTCCGGATCGACCTCGTCCAGCGGCACCCACAGAGGGTTGAGACGTACGTCGCCGTCCCGGTCGCGTTCCTCGTCCTTGACCCGCTTCGGGAGGACCGACTCGCCGAACCGGTCGCGGGCTCCGGCGTCGCTGCCGTCGTAGTGGTTCCTGCCGTTGTAGTAGACCTCCGTCTGCCGCGTGGCGTTCTCGGATCCGGCGCCGCTGACCCGTCGGGCCCCCGAGGGCAAGGACCGCACCACATCGACCCGCAGGTCGAACGCGTGGGCGAGGAGGGGCAGGAAGACCTCCCCCGCGGGCGTCCCCCAGCGCCGCTCCCAGTTGGCGACGGCGTCCAGGAGCGTGGGCAGTTCGGTGGCGTCCAGCGGCGCGGCGCTCTCGGTGTAGGCGGTGCCGAGCAGGCGGCGCAGTGCCCTGTCGTCGAGGTCGTCGGGCCTCGGCAGCAAGCCGTGCCGCTCAAGGTGCTCGAACATCTGGCGCGGGCTCAGGTCCTCGGCCTCCGCCGCCACGACGGCCCGGGCGTCCTGCGGGGAGACGCCCGGTGCGGCAGGTTGCGACGCCACGCGGGCGTCGACGTACCGCCGCAGCAGTTCGGCGGGGTCGAGGGCCTCCGGGACGGGAACGTGCCGCACGCCGTGGTGGGCGAGGAGGGCGAGCATCCCGGCCCGGTCCATTGCCTGGACGCGCGCGGTGAACGCGTCGGCGACCGTCTGCCGGAACTGTCCGAGGATCTGCGGATGCAGCCGTCCCCCACTGCGGCGCACGTAGTTCTCCACGTACGACCGCATGGCGCGGAGCACGACCCGCGAAGGGCCGGTCGTGGTGCCGGACCTCGCCTGCCGACGCAGATCGGCGCGTACGGCGTCGGGGTTCCCCAGCAGGTCGTACGCAGCGCGGTCGGTGGTGGCGAGGCCGCCCAGGCGGCTGCGGATGTGCACGGGGTCGCCGGCCATGAAGGAGTACAGCAGGCACTCGCCCGTGCCGGGCACCGGCACCCGACGGCCTCTCGCCCGGCCGCTGTCGCTCTCCGGCTCGGAGGTGGTCTTCGCCTTCCCCTGAGGCGGATCGGTCGGCGGCTGCGACGCCGGGTCCCCAGCCTTCGCATTGGGCGCCGGGGGCTGCGAGGTCTCTGGCTCAGGGCGCGTGCCCTTCGGCTGGGAATGCGCATCCTGCGGCTGGGGCTGCGAGTCTCCCGGCTGGGGTTGAGTGCCCTTCGGCGGCGGCCCTTCTCTGTCCTTCGGCGGCAGCACCTCCGTCCCTTCGGGCAGCGGACCAGTGCCCTCGGCCAGGGCCACCTCACCCTCCGCCCCGCCCCGCGTGCCCTTCGGCGGCAGCACCTCCGTCCCTTCGGGCAGCGGACCAGTGCCCTCGGGCAGAACTTCCTGACCCTCCCCCCGGGGCCGCGTGGCCGGTACGCCCAGTTGATAGTGGCGGTCGTCCAGACTCAGCAGCACGTGTGCGCCGGAGTGGGCGGGCGTGCCGACCAGTCCCTCAAGGTCGTCCGTCGGGTTCCCCGGCGTGAAGTCCTGGAAGCCGCGGTCACTCCCGACCACCGTGACGCGCACGCCGAAGGTGCGTGCGGCGAGGAGCGGGAGCAGGTCCGCCGCGCCGTGGTTCCAGCCGGCCTCCGCCGGGGCGGCGCCCTGGCGCAGGAGTTGGGTGATGGCCAGTTCGGCCCGCACCTCGGGGGTCAGGCCGACGGCGTGCGGGAGGAGGCCGCCGAGGCCGTCGAACTCACGGCGGGCGGGTGTGTCCGTCCCGAGGTCCAGGCCCGCCGCCGCGATCTCCTCCGCGCTGAAGGTGTCGGTGTGGTCGGGGGCGACGGCGGCCAGCAGGTCCTCGTCGGCGTGGTCGGTGAGCCAGGAGGCCATCTTGCGGCGCAGCGCGGTCGTCGCTCCTGGATCGGCGGGGTCGATGCCTTCCGCGGCCAGTAGTCCCGGGGCGGCGTGTTCGAGGCCGAGGGCGAGCGCACGGAAGAAGGCGTCGCCGTCCCTGGGCACGTCGTGGAGCGTGTACGTCTCGTTCGTGGGAGAGGTGAGGACGGTGCCCGGTCCCGTGCCGGTCCGGGTGTAACGGGGCGGGGCCGGGGACTTGGGCCGAGGCGCCTTCGGCGGGGCCTGGTAGGTCACCGCCGGTGGCTCGGGGACACCGTCCAGTTGCTCGCGGCCCTCCGGGGTGGCCGCGAGCCGGTGCCAGCGGGTGAGCTGGTCCGCGCCGGCCCGCACCCGGTGGTACTCCGCCGCGGCCTGCTCCGCCGTCTCCCGGAGCGCGTCCAGTTCGGCGCGCCGGGTCTCGAAGGCCGTGCGTGCCGTGTCCCGGCGCGCGGTGGCCTCGTCGAGGGCCCGGCCGGGCGCTCGCGCGGACAGCAGGGCCGCGTCGAGGCGCGCGTCGGCCGCCGCCTTCTCGCCGCGCGCGGTCTCCAGCCGCAGAGCGGCCGCCTGCCGCCGGGTCCTGGCGGCCTCTTCGGCGTCGGCCAGGCGGGTCAGAGCGGCGTCCTGTTCGTCCCGCAGGAGTTGCGCCCAGCCGTCGTGCTCGGGTTCGGCGTACTCGTCGTCGGCGAAGGCGTCGACCTCGGCCTGCGCGGCGGCCACGGCGGCTGCCGCGAGACGGTGGTCGTCGCGCGCGTCGGCCTCGGTCCGGCGCAGGGCGGTGTCCGCGGCGTCGACGTCGGCCCGGGCCAGGTCGACCGGGCGGGTGGCCGCGCGGGCGGTCCGAGCGGCCTTGTCGAGGACGGCCTGCGCGGTGTCGAGGTCCGACCGCAGCCCGCTGGAGGCGCGCCGCTTCTTCCAGTAGGCCTTGTCGGCGTCGACCCACGCGTCGCTCGCGCTGCCGACCGCGTCCCACGCCTTCCCCACTTGCTCGGGGAAGTTGGTGTCGGTGATGATCCGCAGCTCGCGGGCGACGTCCTCCCGGATCCAGGTGACGACGTACGCCTCGGACTCCATCGCCTGCGGGCCCGACCTGGCCTTGGCGAGGGTCCCGCCCCGGATCCGGTTGGCGAGCTTGGAGTCGACGATGCTTCGGTGCACGTCGCCGACGCTGAGCCAGGTGGCCGGGACGGCGAACAGGAAGGAGCGGCCCGTCTTGGGTTTCAGGTTGCGCGAGGTCAGGTGGTCGTCCCCGACCGGCATCCCGTCGCCGTCGAGGTCGTTGGGGCCGGGACCGAAGAGTCCGATCTGGTTGAGGCCCGCGCTGTTGGGCGAGTCGTACAGGAAGGCGCCGCCGAAGCTCGCGGACTGGCTGTGCTCACTGGACGACGAGGTGCCGGCGTTCTCCCCGTACCGTCTGAGCACCTCCAGCTTCTTGCCGTCGGCGACCGTCAGTAGCAGCGCGCGGCTGAAGTCGGGCGCCGAGCGCAGGGTGAGCCGTCCGGTGTCGGTGCCCACGAGGGACTTCTCGGTCAGCCCCGCGACCTGGTAGCCGTCCGGTTCGGTGGTGCGGGGGAAGAAGGACGTGAGTGCCGTGGAACTGGTGCCGTCCTCCAACGCCTGCGCCGAACCGGTGCCCAGCCGGGTCAGTCCGGTCTCCCTGGTCCTGCGCAGAAGTGCGGTGAGAGCGGCGGCGTCGGGCCCGTCCTCACCCTCCAGGGCGCGCAGGGGGAAGCCGACGTCGTACGCCTTGGTGAGGAGGAGGTCGCCGGCCATGCGGATGTTCTCGACGCCGATGATCCCGCGCGGGTGCATGCCGTTCTCGGGGAAGGTGAAGGGCCGGGTGACGCCGTCGCCGTCCCGGACCGTCAGTTGCTCTCCGGTCTTGGGGAGGGGCACCGGCCGGGGCGGGCCGGCCAGTGCGGGGTCGGCCGCCGGGTCGGGTGCGGGCAGCAGTCGGCCGGGCCCGGAGGTGCCGGTCCCGTCCGTCTGCGTCTGCGTCTGCGTCTGCGTCTGCGGAGGTTCCGGCTCCATCAGGCTGAGCGGCACGTGCTCGCGCAGCTC
The DNA here is from genome assembly GCF_055578365.1 of Streptomyces sp. NPDC033131. Classification (NCBI taxonomy): domain Bacteria; kingdom Bacillati; phylum Actinomycetota; class Actinomycetes; order Kitasatosporales; family Streptomycetaceae; genus Streptomyces; species Streptomyces sp. NPDC033131. The sequence goes on along the minus strand of NZ_JBVIPA010000008.1, from coordinate 236,863 downwards.
GCCGACGTCGTCCTCCTCGACGATGCGCAGCCGGCCCCGGAAGCGGTCGAGGGCCGTGGGACTCCCCTTCGCCGGCTCCGGGTCGGCCGGCGCGGCGATGTGGGGCGTGTCGTCGGCCTCCAGGGTGATGCGCATCCGGTACGGGGTGACGATCTCCGCGTGCGGTTCGGTGGAGGCCGCCCGGTAGATGGTGACGGTGGTGACCGTGTGGCTGGAGGAGACCGTCTTCCGATTCGAGCCGCCTTCGGTGTACGTGGGTCCCGCCGCCGGCACGTAGGTGTTGCCGCCGTGCACCATCTGGCTGGTCATCAGGCCCACGTCCGCCCCCGAGGAGGCCTCCGAGTTCTGCTGGACGGTCTCGATGGCGCGCCGGTTCTCCTCCAGCTCGGCGCTGTGGTCGAGGCCGTCGAAGACAGGTGTGCCGGGGATCAGCTCGACGCGCGCCCGCACCCGCCTGCTGCCGATCCGCACACTGCCCCAGCCCCAGGCGCCGGCGGTGACCAGCGTCGACGGACCGGTGGTCGTCATCTCCCCCTTCAGCGCCCGGGTGGCGCGGGCCGTCACGAGCTGCCGGACACGCTCGCGGCTCGCGTCGTCGAGCCCCAGCTCCCGGATCCGCCGGTCGAACGCGAGCAGCACGTCGGTGGGATCCAGCGCGTTGACGGCGTACGTGCCGAAGGCGGCGCCGCGCATCCAGGGTTGCGGCGTCCAGGCCTGACCGGTGTAGCGGGGGACGTCGCCCAGCCCGTCGTCGATCAGGCCCAGCCGGTGGGCGCTCTTCTCCGGCAGGTGCCCCAGCAGACCGCCGGGGCTGGTCAGGGCCGTGCCCGCCGCTCCGGCGAGGGAGCGCGGCACGAGGGCGCCGGCCGCCGCGGCGGTGCCGATCCGGCCCGTGCCCAGCCGGCTGGAGAGCAGTGCGAACCAGTGCTGCACATCGCCGGCCACCAGCACCTGGTGGGTGAAGCCCTTGCGGTTCATGTCCGCGACGACCGTGCGGACGACGCTGAGACTGTGCGCGCGGGACACCGAGAGGGGGTTGGCGACGATGCCGTAGCCGCCCATGAGGCCGTGGCCGGGGCTCTGGGCGACCGCGTAGACCAGCTGGCCGCCGAAGACGAAGCTGGTGCTGTTGCTGATCTTGCCGGCGGCCTGGCGGGTGCCGCCCAGGGTCATCTCGGTGTCCACGGACATCGGCGGGGTGAGGGCGTGCAGGTTCCCGACCGCCGTCGCGTACCGGAAGGTTCCCCACAGCTCGCCGTAGGGCCCCTTGCCCAGCAGGCCGCTGCCCGTCAGGCCCAGCGGCCCCGAACTCTGGTCGAAGCTGGACGCGAGGTACTGGGGGGTGAAGGTGCGGACGATCGCGTCCCGGGTGGGGGCGCCCTCCTTCACCAGTTGCCAGGCGCTGCCCGACGCCGTCTTGAGGACCCGGTCCACCTCGGCGGTCAGCGTGGGTGACAGCACCATGTTGACGATGACGAAGGGGTGCTGCCGGAACTCCTTGAACTGCCGTGTCCCGCGGTCGGCGAGCCGTCCGGCGGGCTGGCCGGTGCCGGGGCCCGCGGGCAGTACGAGATCCCCCTTCGCCAGCGCGAGGGCCCGCTCGGTGGTCAGGGACGCGGGGGCGGGCTCGTCGGACAGGTAGGGGTTGAGGGCCCCGTCCGCGTACGGGTCCGCGTCCGGGGTGTGCTGGACGGGGACACCGATGAGCACCTGACCGGTCACCGGGCCGCCGCCCGAAAGGCGGCCCAGCGGCGTGCGGCCGAAGAGCACGTTGACCGGCTCGTCCAGGACCAGCAGCCCCGGCAGCCCGAGACCCAGACCGCGGATCAGGCCACGGGGCCTCCAGTAGCCGCCCATCGCCGCGGTGAGGGCCAGGTCGTAGCGGTACAGGTGGGTGGGCTGGTTGCTCACCGACATCGGCTCGTTGGTGACCGTCGAGCCGAAGCCGGTCTCCGTCTCCCACTGCCATCCCTGGCGTGCGCCCAGGGTCAGCCCGAGCGTGTTCCGGGGCAGGCCCGCGCCGTCGACGTTGTTGTCGCGGCCCGAGAAGGTGCCTTCGAAGCCGAGGTCGACGCCCCGTTTCGTGCTCGTCTGGCCGTCGAGCCGGTCAATGCCCTGGGCACTGAAGCGCATGCCCTCGTTGACGTCCTTGCCCTCGTAGCGGCGTCGGGTCAGCGTCCCGTGCACACGGACGGTGTAGTAGGTCTGCCCGACGGCGTCGGGGTCGGTGAGTCGGATCGGCAGACCGATCGTGGTCAGCGCCTCCAGGTTGGCGGTGACGTTCTGCTGCGACAGCACGCCGAGGACCTGGAGGGTGTTCTGGAGCGCGATGCGGTACTTGACGGGATCGGTCCACCGGGGCGGCCTGGGCAGGCTCTGAGCCGCCTGGAGCACCTGGTCCGGGTTGTTCCTGAGCAGGTCGCCCAGGCGGGCGCGCCAGCCCTTCGGCAGGTCGGGCGGCAGCAACTGGTCGAGGGGCACCACCAGTCCCTGGCGCAGATGCGCGAGGGCGTCCACCACGCCGTCGGCGAACGCGTCCAGCAGGGTGCGGCCCACTCCGTCCGCGGCGTCCGGGGTGACCCGGGTGCGCAGGCCGTCGTCGAAGGTGAACTCCTTCACCCGGTGCATGCCGAGGGTCCGCGGCCGGTCCACGGTCAGGTAGGCCGGCACGAACGGCGGGGCGGCACCGTTGCGCAGGGCGATCGTGGTCCCGTCGTCCCATCCGGCCAGCCGCCGTGCCTCGGAGCTGGTCATCCGGTCCAGGCTCCACGTGAGGAAGCTCCTCGGCGGTGAGTTGTCGCCGGCCTGCCGCACCCGCACCGACTTCACGACCAGGTACAGCGCGGTCCTGGGCCCCTTCACCTGGCCGGCCGACTTGAGGGTGCCGGCCCCGCCGAGCCCGACCGACCAGGTCTTCGCGTACGAGTACTGGGCGGTCGGTCCGGCCTGGAGCCGAAGGTCGAAGGGGGCCGTGCCGGGATCGAAGAAGTTGAAGGCGGGTCCGGCGACGGCTTGCAGCAGCAGGCTCCTGCCCTGCGCCCGACTCCGCTCGCTGCGGACCGTCGAGGTGTTGATGTCCCGCATCTCGGCCTGGTCGGTCTCGCCGACGAGCACCGCCGCCCGCGGAATGAGTTCCTCCACCACGAAGACGCCCAGCGGCGACTTCTGCTTGTCGTCGGCGAACAGCGGCGGGGTGGTGATGCGGCCACGCGCCATCGTGCCGCCGTGCCGCTGGAAGCTGTCGCCCGAGAAGAAGATGTCCAGCTCCGTGTAGGCGGAGCTGCCGGGCAGCGCTCCGATCTGTCCGGCGGCCCAGTCGCGGATCGCCGTGACGGGGCCGAACCCCTCGATACGGACGAAGCGGTACTGGGAGTTGCGGTCCAGGTCGATGGACCGGGGGATCCGGCCCGGCTTCGGCATCTCGGTCACGCTGTCGGGCAGGCGGACCAGGAGTCCCTTGCGGACGCCGAAGGAGAACCGGGCGGGTGCGGCCAAGTCGGTGACGGGGGCGGGCTCGGCCTCGCCGCCAGGCCCTGCGGCGAGGCCGGTGACGACCCGTCCGGTGGCATCGGTGACGCGCATCTCGTAGTGGACGTCGTCCAGGAACGCCCGCGACTTGTCCAGCGTCCGCGTCTCCATCTGGTTCATGCGCTGGTCGGTCAGCGTGTAGCCGACCTTGTCGATGAAGCCGAACCGCAGGGCGAGACGGCCGAAACCGCCGAACGCCGCGGTGCCCGCCGGGCCGATCGGCCCGCCGAGCCCGTACTGCGAGTTGGCCTGCATGTTCTTGGTCAGTCCGAAGGTCGCGGCCGCCCGGTGCATGCTGTCGATCTTCGTCTCGTCACCGATGCCGTCGTCGAACGGGGCCCAGTTGCCGTGGTGCCGCGCCCTGACCCACAGGACGCGGACCTTGCCGTCGGCGTTGACGTACGGGAAGGGGCGCCCCTCGCCGTCGGCCAGGGTCTTCGGCTTGTCCCGGAGCGTCTGGCGGACCTCGTCCAGCAGCTGCGTGCCGTCCGCGGGCCGGGCATCCGGCCTGCGTCCCAGTTCGCGGTCGATGGCGTCCACCACCTGCTCGAAGCCGCGCAGGACGACCGTGCTCTGGCCGAAGGTACCGGGATTGGCGAGGAGCTGTTCCAGCTCGGCGGCGGTCAGTCCGGTGGGCAGCAGCGACGGGAGGTCATCGACGTACGCGGGCATTCGCCTGCCGTCCTCGAACCTGGCCGGGGAGCGGCGTTCGCGTGAGGGGGCCGCCATGGCGGGGTCGAGGAGAGGGCCGTCCCCGACGGACGGGTCCGGCTCGGGGCGCTCCGGAACGAGGGCCGGCGTCAGGTCCCGCGCCTGGGACGAAGGGCCGTCCGCGAACGTGGTGCCGGCGTCCGTCGCGGGTTCCGGGCGCGCCCGCACGGCCGACCAGTCGTCGGCCCGCTGACGCCGGCCGTCCGCGAGGGGGAGCAGGGAGAGGACGTGCGGGCTCGACGGGTCGCCCTGCGCGAGCAGGTCCACCGCACCCGGTGACGTCCATACGCCGCGGCCGGTACCGGCGCTCACGACGCTCGTGGCCCGCGGTGTCGGCTGTGCGCCGGGTGTCGTGTGCGGGGCGGCGAGGACGACGTCGGCGGCCCTGGGGCGGGTGTTGAGCCCCGGGTCCCGCGCCAGCAGTTCGGCGACCTCCTCGTACGGCGCCCGGACACGGAGTCCGCCGGGCAGGTTCATGGTCAGGTGGTCCGGCCCGCTCTCGCCCCACACCAGGTACGGCGTGGGTGTGGTGGGGTCGGTGGTCCACGGCATCTTCGCCCTGCGCAGGGGGCGGTGGCCGCCGTCCGGTGTCGCCGCCATGACGAGGGCGCTGCCGACGTCCACCGTCACGGGGGACGAACCCCGTGCCCAGGCGCGTCCGGCCGGTGCCCCCTGGTCGTCGGAGAGCAGGGTGTCCGGGGAGAGGGCCCCCAGCAACTCCAGGTGAAAGGCGCCCAGTTCGGTCAGGTTGTCCACGTCGACGCCGGCGGCCGCCGCCCGCACGACCAGTTCGAGCAGGTCGGGCCGCCGGGCCGGGTCCGGCCGGTCCAGATGGAGCAGTCGGCCCGTGAGGGCGTCCACGTCGGGTGTCCGGCTCACCCACTCCAGCGCCTTGACGGTCGCCCAGAACAGCTCGGACCGCTCGGGCTGCCCGATGGCCGCCGTGTCCGGGTCGACCCCCAGGACATGGGCGGCCTCGTCGTGCACGTCCTGGTCGGTGAGACCGTCCAGCGCTTCGGCCACGGTGACCACGTGCGGCAGGGTCGCGAAGTCCGTGAGTACGGCGCCCGGATTCCGGCGCACGGCGTCGGCGGCCCCGGCCAGCAGGTCCCGGTAGGCGTCGGGTCCCAGGTCGCCGTCCACGACGCCGTGTTCCGTCGCGCGGATCTCGCGGGCCGCGCGCTCGAACAGGTCCAGGCTGAACGGCACGGTGTCACGCAGCAGCGGGTCGCTGTGGCGCATGGTCTCCAGAGCGCCGATCCCGGCGAGGAGTTCGCCGTAGCGGCTGTCGTCCTCGACGCTCACCCCGAACGTCAGCCGCAGCGCGCGCACCAGCCGCAGCGTCCGCTCGCGGGTCTGGGGCGATGGCGGTCCCAGCGGGTCGGTGTGCAGGCCCGCCGCGCGGGCGCGGTCGTCGAGCAGGTCGCCGGTGGGTTCGGGCCGGTGCTCCACCCACTGGCCGCGCCGCCCCCGGGAGTCGGTGTGAAGGGCGTGGACGGGCTTGTCGTTCCGCCAGACGATGCCGACCGCGTGGGTGCCGCCGTACGTGGTGCGGCCGGTCTCGTTGGCGACGTGCTGGCTCTCGCTGACGACCGCCAGCGGGTCGGGGACGAACGTGTCGTCGACGCCCCGGCGCGTGCGGACCACACCCGGCGGCTTCGCGCTGGAGCACGCCTCCATCAGCACGGCGTGGTCCTCCGGGAGCCGCGCCAGGCTCGGACGGCGCTTGAGCATCCCACCGGTCCGCTCCTGCCGGGTGCTGTGGTCGGGGTTGGACAGGGTGGGCACGCGGGTCTCGCCCGGCCGGGCGTGGGCGGCGAAGACGTACACCGGCTTGCCGGCGAACGGGACGGGCTGGTCGTCCTTGGTCCATTCGTCGGTGGCCTTGTTGTAGTGGTGCAGCTCCGTCGCCGTCGTCGCGTGCCGCAGGTCCGCCAGCGTCCGCGGGGGTTCGTTGTCCGCGAATACGCCCCGGCCGATCGGCCCCCGGTCGGTGACGATGGTGCGGGACAGCGTCTCCTGCTCCCAGAAGGGGGCGTTCGCGGACTCGGCGGGGTCGAGCACCTGGCCGGGGGTGCTGCGGATCCAGTCGACCCGTTGCCCGCCCCGGCCACCGCGCAGGGAGACGACGTACGGCTGTGACGCATCCTGCGGTGACGGGTCCTGCTGCGGGGTGACGTCCACGCCGCCGTCGGCCGACCACACGTCCCTTCCGATCCGGTCCGCGGCCCGGCGCGGCAGTTCCAGGCCGCGGGCACCGGCGCCGGGGACGAGCAGCACCACGGGAACGTCCGCGGGCAGTCCGGCCAGCTCCGGGTCGAGGGCCAGCAGTTCGGCGAAGACGTCGAGCGGCACCTCGCGGGGGGCGCCGTCGAAGCCGCGTACGACGATGTGCTGGTGATCGCCGTGCGCCCGCACGGCGTACGGTTCGGGCTCGCCCGGTCGGTGCCAGGGCGCGGTGTCCACGTCGGTGCGGTACGGGCTGCCGTCGGACCGGAGTGCCGTTCTCCCGGTGTGCGAGAGATTCAGGCCGGGGAGGTGAGCGGTGGTCCAGTCGCGGCCTCGGGGGCGCCCGTCCGGGCCGGTGGTCAGGGCGCGGGTGGGGGCCAGGACGCCTTGGTGCCGCAGGTGGAGCGCGGCGAGGGCGGCCAGGCTTCCGGCCGACTCCGCCGGCTCTGCCGTGGCCAGCCGCAGCACTTGGCCGCGCTGTACGTCGGTCACAGGATCGGCGGGGCCCAGGAGCAGCACCCGGCGGGTCACGGCTTCCAGGTCGAACGGGCCGTGGTCCAGCAGGGGGTCGTCCTGGCGGAGCCGGTCGAGGTGCGCGAGCGCGTCACGAAGGATCGCGTACCGGGGACCCGACACGACGCCGGGACCGTAGAGGTCCGTCAGCAGTTCTCGCTGCCGGGTCTCCTCATCGGTCGAGGACGGCTCGGACGGGTCCGACGAGACGGTCGGCGGGCGCGACGCCGCGGGCGGCGGGTAGGTCTCGGTGGTGTCCCCGAACACGTCGTCGTCGAGGTCGTCCGGCAACGGCATGCCGCCGCTCTCGCCCAGCACCGCATCACGACGGCCCGTGCTCCCGGCGCCCTCCTCCCGGTCCGCGAACGTGACCTCGTCCACTCCGGTGTCGCCGCCGGTCGGCACACCCGTGCTCGACGCTGAGGAGTCGCCGGGGCGCAGGACCGACCAGTCGGCGGCGGGCGGACGGCCCGGCACCCCGGGGAGCAGGGTGGGGACGTACGGCCGCGACGGCCCGGTCCCGGCCAGGGCCACACCGCCCTGCGAGGCCCACACGGCCCGGCCGGTCCCGGCGCCGATGACGGCTCGCGGATCGGCGTCCGAGGAAGAGGAGGCGGCGGCGCCGGAGGGCGGTGCGGTGAGCGGGACCACCTTCGAGACCGCCAGGACGATGTCCGTGCCGTCCGCCGGGCGGGTGTTCAACGCCGGGTCCCGCACCAGCAGTTCGGCGACCTCGTCGTACGGCACCCGGCCGCGGAAGCCGCCGGGCAGGTTCATCAGCAGGTGGTCCGGGCCGCCCCCGGCCCACACCGTGTAGGCCGAGGGCCCGCCCGGCGCGCGCCACGGCGGTGGCTCCTGGCTCACGGGCTGGAAGCCGCCGCCCGCCTTCGGGGCGGCGACGACGACGCGGTCGGTCGCCATGGTCGCGTTCGGCGGGGCCTGCGCCCAATGACGGCCCACCGGCGCGCCGTCGGTGTCGCGGAGCTGGGTCTCGGGCGAGAGGGCGCCGAGCGTCTCCAGGTGGAAGGCGCCCAGTTCGGTCGGGTTGTCCACATCGACGCCGACGGCCGCCGCCTGGGCGACCAGGTGGAGCAGGTCGGGCCGCCGGGCCGGGTCCGGCCGGTCCAGGTGCAGGATCCTGCCGGTGAGGGCGTCCGGGTCGGGGGTGCGGCTCTCCCACTCCAGGGCCTTGACCGTCGCCCAGAACAGCCGGGCCCGCTCGGCGTCCCCGACGCCCGCCGGCCCGTCGTCCAGCCGCAGGACGTGGGCGGCCTCGGTGTCCAGGTCCTGGTCCGTGAGACCGCCCAGCCGCCGCGTCGCGGCGGTGACGTGGGGCAGGGCGACGAAGTCGGAGAAGACGGTGCCCGGTTGCCTGCGCACGGCGTCGGTGGCCCGGGTGAGCAGGTCCCGGTAGGCGTCGGGGCCGGGGGCATCCTGCCGGTCCGCGTGGGCGGCGCGTTCGAACAGGTCCATGGAGAACGGGACGAGGTCGCGCAGGGCCGGATCGGCCGCCCGCATCGACTCCAACGCCCCGATCCCTGCGAGGAGATCGCCGTACCGGCTGTCGTCCTCGATCGCCGCGCCGAAGGCCAGCCGCAGCGCGCGGACCAGCCGCAGCGTCCGTTCGCGGGTGGCGTCCGTGACCGGCTGCTCGGGGTCGATGTGCAGGCCCGCCGCGCGGGCACGGTCGTCCAGCAGGTCGCCGGTGGGTTCGGGCCGGTGCTCCACCCACTGGCCGCGCCGCCCCCGGGAGTCCGTGTAGAGGCGGTGGACGAACGTCCCGTCCGGCAGGGTCGCGAAGCTGACCATGTGGGTGCCGCCGTACGTGGTGCGGCCGGTCTCGTTGGCGACGTGCTGGCTCTCGCTGACGACCGCCAGCGGGTCGGGGACGAACGTGTCGTCGACGCCCCGGCGGGTACGGACCACACCCGGCGGCTTCGCGCTGGAGCATGCCTCCATCAGCACGGCGTGGTCCTCCGGGAGCCGCGCCAGGCTCGGGCGCCGCTTGAGCATGCCGCCGGTCTCCCGCTGGTGGGAGTGGTGGGCCGGGTCCGTCATGGTGGGCACGCGGGTCGCGCCGGGCCGGGCGTGGGCGCCGAAGACGTACACCGGCTTGCCGGCGAACGGGACGGGCTCGTCGTCCTTGGCCGACTCCCCGCTGGCCGGGTTGTAGTGCCACAGCTCCGACGACTCCGTCGCGAGCTTCAGCGCCGTGATCCGGCGCGGGGCCTCGGAGTCCTCGAACACGCCTCTGCCGATGGTGGTGCCCCCGTCGGTGACGACGCTGTGCGAACGCACCTCGCGCTCCCAGGCCGGGGCGTTCTCGTACTCCGCCGGGTCGAGCACCTGACCGGGGGTGCTGTGGATCCAGTCGGCGCGCGGCAGCCCCTCCCCGTACAGCAGGGAGACGACGTACGGCCGCGACGGGTCCTGCTGCGGGGACACCTTCACGGTGCCGTTGGCCGACCAGACGTCCCTGCCGACCCGGTCCGCCGCCTGGCGCGGGAGATCCAGGCCACGGGCGCCGGCGTCGGGGACGAGCAGCACCACGGGGGTGTCCGGGGGCAGCCCGGCGAGCCGGGGGTCGCGGGCCAGCAGTTCGGCGAACACGTCGAGGGGCACCGGGCGCGGGGCGCCGTCGTAGCCGCGTACGACGATCCGTTCGTGGTCGCCCTCCGCCATCACCACGTACGGTTTCGGTTCTCCGGGCCGGTGCCAGGGCGCGGACTCGACGTCGCCGCGGCCCAGGGTGCCGTCGGGGTTGCGGACCACCTTTCCCACCTCGGTGAGGTCCAGGTCGGGGATCGAGGTGTTCGTCCAGTTGCGGCCCCAGACGCCGCCGTCGTCGGCGGTCAGCGCCTGGGTGAGGGACAGCGCGCCACGCAGCTCCAGGTGGAAGGCGGACAGCGTGGCCAGACTGCCCGCGGACTCCACCGCCGGGTCCAGCGCCAGCCGGAACAGCTCGCTGCGCTGTGCGTCGGTCACCGGCGCGGCGGTGTCCAGGAGCAGCACCCGGCGGGTCACGTCGTCCAGGTCGAGCGGGCCGTCGCGCAGCGCGGGAACGGCCTGCCGGAGCTGGTCGAGGTGCGCGAGGCTGTCCCGCAGCGCGGGATGGAGGGGGTTCGCCGAGATCCCCGGGCCGAACACGTCCGTCAGCAGCCGGTCGTACAACGCCTCGGTGGCTGGGTCCGTCCCCGCATCCGACGATACGGAGTCCGGCTCGATGTCCGAGGCGAAGTCGGGCTCGAGGTCGGGCTCGGACGCGTCCTGGCCGTCCTCCCAATCCATGATCATGTCGACGGAGTCGGGTGAACCGGGCCCGGAAGAGGGGCCGGTCGGGATTTCGCTCGGCCTCGGGGAGCTGAGCGGCGTCTCGTCGACGGTGACGGGCTGGGTGTGCGGCACGTCCCGGGGGACGACCGGGGACGGTTCCGCCGGGTCGACAAAGGTGACCGGGTCGTCCTCGGACTCGGTGCGCACGGGCCGGTAGGGCTGCGGGAGGTCGGACGTGGTCCGGCTGTCGGGCTTCGGCACGACGGAGGACGGGCGGGACTGCTCCGACCCCTCGGACTCCCCGGGCGAGAGGGTGCGGACGCCGTCCGGGGTGACCGGGTCCGGGAGAGTCGGCCCGGCGATGACCGCCGGATCGTCGGACGAGGCGGTCTGCGGCCGTTGCTGCGGGACGGAGTACGGCGCGGACTGACCCGGGAAGGCGGTGGGGACCGGGTTGAGGGCGGAGAAGACGGTGTCGGTGCCGGGGGCCGTGTCGTAGTCCGGGAGGGACGAGGGGGAGGAGACCGAGGAGACGTCGCTGGTGTGGCTGAAGACCGACGCGTTGTCGCTGATGTCACCGCGGTAGGAGTCGGAGTCGTCTCCGTACGTGTCGCCCAGAGGGTCGCGGTACACGCTGCCGTCCGCGTACGTGCCGCCGTAGCCGTCCCGGTACGGGTCGCCGTGAACGTCCCGGTAAGTGCTGCCGTCGTCGTATGTGTTTTTGTACGGGTTCTCGTACGTGTTCTTGTACGTGTACCGGTTCTCGCTCCCGTTCCTGCCGCCGTCCCGGTCGCGGCCGCCCGGCAGGTCGTTGATGTCGTCGGCGCCGAAGCGCAGGTCACGGAAGAACTGGTCGTTCAGCCACTTCCCGCCGTACTCCGCACCCGTGGAGGTCGCCTCGAAGAGGGCGCCGCTGAGGCCGGCGCTCACGAACGTGCCGGGATTGAGCGTGAACGTGCCCCGGAAGATCAGTCCGGTGAAGGCCTCCGCGAAGGTCTCCGCCTGCCCCTCGTTGACGAAGGCGAGCGGAAGGTCGAACACCTCCTTCCACGTACGGTTGTCCTTGAAGAGGTTGCGTACGATCGGCCCGCTGAACTGGGAGAACAGGCCTCCGAAGAGCCCCGCGAACGCGCCGGCGACCGCCGACTGGCCGATGTCCTTCCAGTCGAAGCTGTTGCGGCGGCGGTCCGGGTCGTCCGGCACGGTCATGGAGATCAGCTGCGCGGCGAACGAGACGAACGCCTCCTGGATCGCCTCCAGCAGCACCGACAGCGGCGTGGGGATGGCACGCCCCAGCCGCTGGAGAAGCAGCAGGATGGTGAGTGCGGTGCGTGCCTTCTGGATGGCGATCTCGGTGAGCGACGTGCCGCCGGTGAAGACGGCCAGCGCCGCGATCAGGGCCAGTTCGATGTTCATCAGGATGAACTCGAGGAGGATCTGGTACTTCGCCTCGGACAGCTTGATGGAGCGGTCCCCCTGCCGGGAGCCAAGTTCCCTGAGTTCGTCGGAGAACTTCTCCAGATGGTTCTGGCCGTTGTCGTCGACGAACAGCTTCATCGCGGCCACGAACTCGTCGGCGATCCGCGGCGGGAGCGAGTTCCCGGCGGTGGAGATCGCTCCCTTCATCGCGTCGGACAGGTCCCTGATGTCGTCGGCCAGCCGCAGGTAGGGATTACGGCTGTCGAAGCCCAGGTCCTCGTTGCCGGTGGCGACGTTCGCGCCCACCCAGACCTCGATGAACTCCCGCAGCCCGGGCGGGAACATGATGGCCATTCAGCGCCTGTTCTCGCTTCCCGAGCCCTGCGCCTCGATGTCGTCCACTGCCTGGGTCTGCGGCCGCTGCACATGGTCGGCCTCCGCGGCGACGGCGTCGACCAGCGCCATGAACCCGCTGGTGATGGCCAGGACGGTGTCCGTCACCTGCTGCTGTTCCCTGCGGACCTGCTCGCCGACCGCGTTGGCGAAGTCGTCGTCGCCGCCCTCCTCGCCCCACCAGCCCGCGTACGCGGCGTTCCCGTTCTCGAACCGGGGCAGCATCTCGTCGCCGTAGCGCACCGCGTCGGCGAGATGCCGGGAGCCCTGCAGAATCGCCTGGATGTCGGCGGAGTAGTTGCCGGCCATGGTCACGCGCCCTCCTGTCGTCCGTCGTCCGCGGCGCGCCCCGCCGTCCTGGGCGGGGTCGCGGGTTCCTCGTCGTCCTCGACGATCTCGTCGCGGAGCCTGCTCATCGCCGTGGACCCCTCCGTCACGGAGGTCTCCTTGAGCAGGGTTCCGAAGAGGGACTCCCAGTCGACGCCCATGCGTTGCGGGGCGGCACCGCGCGCGGTCATCCGGGTGAGCGGGTCGAGGGTGGCGACGACCCGGCGTGCCATCTCGGCCCGCGCCTGGTTCGCGGCCTCCAGCACCGCCGCGGAGAGCTGGGCGGCGGCCATGGTCCGGTACTTGCCGTCGAGGAACTCCAGGCTGGTCAGCTCCCCCTTCGCGCCGACGGAGACCCGCACCGACCGGTCCGCCGAGCGCGCGGTGACCGACGCCGCGTCCAGCTCGGCGCGTGCCGACGCCGCGGCCTGTTCCGCCGCCTTGAGGTGGGCCATCGCCTGGGCCACACGGTCCTCCATCGGCTGACTCATCCCGGTCCCCTTCCCCTCAACGGCCCAGGGCCTGCGGCGCGCCGCCCTCGTCGGTGCCCCAGACGTCCTCGTCCTCGGCCAGCCATGTCGTGCGTTCCCTGTCCCCGCTCTCCGTCTGCGGCCTGCCCTCCCCCGCCCCGCCCATGGGGCCCATCGGCGGCATGAAGGGCGTGCTGCTGCTGGTCTGCGTGGACCTGGGGACGACGCGGTGCTCCTCGTCGCCGACGGTCTGCGTGGCGGCCGTGCGGCCGGATCGGCCGACCGCGGGCTCGATGACGGTCCTGGCGCGCTCGCCGGTACCGCCGCCGGCCTCGCCGCCCGCGCCGCGCGTCATCGGCGGGTACATCCCCGGCGAGCCCGCGCCGGTGCCGGAGCCGTCGGCGGAGGTGCCCGCCAGGGCGTCGCCGCCCTGCGGACGCCCGAGCGCCGAGGCGAGGTCGTCCTGGTTGTAGAGGTTGTCGCTGAACGCGGAGGAATAGGCGGAGCCGGACGAGCCCGCCGAGCCGCCCTGGTAGGGGGCGGAGAGGTCGGGGGGCTCGGGCAGGTCGGCGATGCGCTGCCTGATCTGCTCGTCGATGTCCTTGCCGTCGGAGCCGATCCTGTCGTACTCGGCCTGGATCTCGGCCATGCGCCGGTCGTAGTCGGCCTTGGCGTCCTTGCGGACCTGCTCGGCCTCGGTGCGCGCCTCGTCCCGGTCCGCCCGGGCGTCGGCCTTGGCCTGGTCGTACTCGCTCCTGGCCTCGGCCTCGGCGGCGTCGGCCCGTTCGACGGCCGTCTGTTCCGCGGCGTCGATCTCCGCGATCCGCCGGTCGTACTCCGCGCGGGCCTCGTCCTCGTCGGTACCGGCCGCGATCTCCCGCTCGTACTCCTGGCGTGCCCCGGCCCGTTCCTGCTCGGCGTCCTGCCGCGCCTGGTCGCGCTGTTCCTGGGCCTCGGCCTTCTCCTGCTCGTACTCCGCCCTCGCCGCGGTCTCCTGGCGGTCGGCGTCCTGGAGTGCGGCGTCGCGTTCGGCGCGGGCCTCGGCCTTCTGCTGCTCGTAGTCGGCCTGCGCGTCGGCCTTGGCGTTCTGGGCGTCCAGTCTGGCCTGCTGCTTCTCCTGCAATGCCTCGCGGCGGGCCTCTTCCTGCTGGGCCTCCGCCTGGGACCGCGCGTCGGACTGCTCCCGCTTGGCGGCTTCCTTCTCCTGCTCGGCCTCCGCCTTGGCCGCCTCCTGCTCGCGCTCCGCCTCGGCCCTCGCCTGAGCCTGCTCCTGCTTGGCCGCGTCCTTCTCGGCGGCGGCCTCCGCCTTCGCGGCCTCCTGCTCCTGCTTCGCCTCGGCCTGCGCGGCCTGCTGCTCGGCCTTCGCCTCGGCCTTCTCCTGCTCGGCCTGTGCCTTGGCGGCTTCCTGCTCGCGCTCCGCCTCAGCCTTCTCCTGAGCCTGCTCCTGCTTCGCCGCGTCCTTCTCAGCGGCGGCCTCCGCCTTCGCGGCCTCCTGCTCGGCCTTCGCCTCGGCCTTCTCGCGGTCCTGCTCCTGCTTGGCCGCTTCCTTCTCGGCGGCGGCCTCCGCCTTCGCGGCTTCCTGTTCCGCCTTGGCTTCGGCGCGGTCGGCCTCGTTCTGAGCGGCGGCGCGTTCCCGTTCCTTCTTCGCCTCGTCCTGCGCCTTCTGGTTCTGCGCGAGGACCATCGCCTGCTGCTCGGCGGCCGTCTGCTTGGCCTCGGCCTTCTCCTTCTCGGCCTCTTCCTTGGCGGCGGCCTGCTCGGCCTTGGCGTCGGCCTTCTCCTTCTGGGCCTCCTCCTTGGCGGCGGCCTGTTCAGCCTTGGCTTCGGCCTTCTCGCGTTCCTGCTCCGCCTTGGCCTCGGCCTTCTCCTTCTGGGCCTCCTCCTTGGCGGCGGCCTGCTCGGCCTTGGCCTCGGTCTTCTCGCGTTCCTGCTCCGCCTTGGCTTCGGCCTTCTCCTTCTCGGCCTCCGCCTTCTCGCTCTCCCGCTCGGCCTTGGCCTCGGCCTTTTCCTTCTCCGCTTCGGCCTTGGCCTCGGCCTTTTCCTTCTCCGCTTCGGCCTTGGCCTCGGCCTTCTCCTTCTCGGCCTCCGCCTTCTCGCGTTCCCGCTCGGCCTTGGCCTCGGCCTTCTCCTTCTCCGCTTCGGCCTTGGCTTCCGCCTTCTCCTTCTCGGCCTCCGCCTTCTCGCGTTCCCGCTCGGCCTTGGCCTCGGCCTTCTCCTTCTCCGCCTCCGCCTTGGCAGCCGCCGCTTCGGCCGCCGCCTTCTTCTTCTCCGCATCGGCCTCCGCGTCGGCGGAGATCTCGGAGAGGGGACGGTCGTCCTTGTCGGTGATGCTGGTGTCGAAGGCCTTCTCCGCGGCCTTGAAGGCGTTGTGGATGTCGACGATGGCCTCGGCGCCCGCCGTACTGAGCCAGTCCTGCACGGACTGCTCCCACCGACGCACCGCCTCGTCGGCGATCGCCTTCCACGTGGTCATCTCGCTCGGCTTGCCGTACGACTTGCCCTCGATGACGATGTCGTTCTGGAAGCCGTCGGTCGACACCACGTAGTTGTGCCACGTGGCGTACGGTCCGCCGCTGGACACCGTCTCGATGTCCGTCTTGTCGTACTGGGTGTCGAAGAGGGTCAGCCGGGCGTTCTGGAGCATGTCGTACAGCCAGCGCTGCGGATTGCTCTCGGCCTTCCACGCCTCCCAGGCGTTGTAGAGCTTCTGCGCCTGGGCGAGGAGAACGCCCTGGGCCTCGGCCAGCGCCCGGGCCGGCTCGGAGGTCACGGTCACTCCGTCGACGGTGACGGCGCTGTTGTCGCCGCCCTTGCCGTTGAGCTGGTCGGCGTACCCCTCGTAGTTCCGGGCCAGTTTGTGGATGAGCTCCTTGAAGATGGCGGCCGACGTGCCGTCCCAGGAGTCGCTGCCCTCTCCGATGTTCTCGGTGTCCCACTTGCCGACGGTGCCCGCGCTGTCCTCGAAGAACTTGACCACCCGGTCGAAGGCCTTGGCCGCTTCTGTGAAGGTGCGCAGGTCGACGTAGTCCGCGTCGTTCACCGGGTAGCCGCGGTTCTTGAACCCGTGGGTGGAGTAGGGCCACATGGTGAGCTGCGAGAGGGCGTCCTTGGAGCCGTAGACGTACCGGACCAGGGCGTTGGTGTTCCAGTCGAGCTTCTCGCCCTCTTTGTTCCAGCCGCCCTTGTCCTTCAGGCGGTCGCTCGTCTTCGTGTAGTCCGGGATCACGTCGTTCCCGCTCGGCGGCAGGGCCTGGCCGGACGCGAGGAAGGTGATGTAGGCGCGGTACCGGTAGAGGTACTTCCCCGCGGACACGTCCTGGGAGTCGTCGCTGGGGCGGTAGAACGGGATGGTGTAGTCGGTGTTGTGCGTCTTCCATCCGCTGGAGGACAGGAAACCCGGCGAGTAGTCAGGGCCCCCGCGCTTGTCCAGCCGGACGTGCATCAGCGGGATGCCGTCGTTACCCTTCAGATCATCGAACAACGTCTTCCGCTCCGGCAGGACATAGCCGGTGAGCAGGTCAACCGCTTTCTTCCAGTTGTCGTTGTTGTTGTCCTCGGGGTTGGCCATCGCCGAACTCCGTCACTCTTTCTCTTCGGTAGCACCCGGATTGTCGAGATCACTGTCGACATCCTCGAAGATGTCCATGAAATCGTCCGCGCTGATGTTCTCGAGGTTCTTCCCCTGGCTCTTGGCCAGTTCGTCGATGGTGTCCCACAACGCCTGTTCGAGGTCCTCGAAGAGGATCGTCTGATCCTCGAGGATGCGTACGACCTCTCCCGCGCCCTGCTGGATGACCTTGTTCAGAGCGCCCCCGCCGACCGCGCTGTTCTCACCGGCCATGAGACCGATGACGAGCGGCTTCGCGGAATCGATCGTCGTGGTCGAGATGCTGTCCGCGATGAACGAGATCGCCGGTCCGGCGGTCGGACTGTCCTTGAGGATGTTCTCCAGCGTCGTACGGAAGCCGTCGATCTGGTTGTTGATGAAGTTCTTCAGGAACGTGCTGTCGAGGACCGTGACGGCCACGAGATCACCCTTCCGTCACCGGCCGGCGTCAGCGGCCGCCGATCCTGATGTCGCCCCACCGCTGCGACAGGTTCTGCTCCGTGTAGCGGTAGTTCGAGGAGATGTCGGTGAGCAGACCGGAGTGGTTGGCGAGCAGGTTCTTGATGTTCTCGACAGCGTTGTCCCACTTCGCCTGGACATCGCTGTAGACGTCCCGGTCGTCACCGATCCAGCTGTTCCGGAGTTCGGCCAGTTCCATCTCCAGATTGGCCAGAATGCTCATGATCGCCTGGGACTGGCCGACCATGTCTTCCGAGGCGCCTTCGGCGTGGTTGTAGTCGACGTAGATGTAGCCGTCGGAGAAGTCCATCGGATTCCTCGATTCACCGGGAGAACTCAGGGGAGTTGAAGGGGTGCGGTGCGCTGGGCGCGTCGGGTCAGTTCGACGACGTGTTGGTGCCGTTGAGCTCGTCGAACACCTGCGTGGAGCGCGAGTACTCCGCGTCGATGGCGTCACTGGTGGACCCCTGCACGAGCCCGTGCTCCTTGAGGGTGCCGTTCAGCTCGTCCACCATCCGGTCCAGGTTGATCAGGATGGTGTCGACGTGCTCGTCCCACTGCTCCAGCAACTTCTTGTACTTGCCGCCGTCGACACCACCGTAGTTCGAGGCGAGATTGTGCGAAGTGGACTGGACGTCCTGCTGACAGCGCTGAACACCGGTGAATGCCTGTTCCAGCGCCATGATTCCGTTACGGGTCGCGTTTTCTTCGGACTGCTGCATGGCCATTGAGGAAACTCCCTTGGGGCGGAACTCACCGGGCTGCGGCTCCCATATCACCCTGTGGGCAGACAGAGCGCCCCCCGGCGAGCGGACCGACTCGCGGGGCCATGGGATGGCCAGATGCTATGCAGGCCTCAACTTGTTTGGCAATTGCCCGCGGAACCTCAACGCCCGCTATTTGCGGCTCAATTGAGCATTGACCCGGAATTCCTGCCGCTCAAGTGAGCGGCGTCGGGGAATGCGGTGGACAGATCGGGCAGCCGACACCGTCCACCGCAGGCCACCGGCTGCCCGGCTTAACGTGAGGTGACTTCGTGGACGCCAAGAATTTCCCTCCCGGACGACCACCGGCGGCCCCGGACACCGGCCCCGAACCGCCCCAGCCTCGGACTGCCCCGGCCCGGCCCCGGCCTCTCGTTTCCCTCCCGGCCGCTACCGCCCAGGGCACCGCAGTGTCACCCGTGCCGCGCCCTCGGACGCCGCCTCGGGGGTCAGGTCCGGGCCGCTGGGCAGCATGGCCAGCATCGGGGACGGCATCGTCCGCGCCTCGGTGCCCTCGTAGCCCAACGCCTTCACCGCCTCCTGGGACAACAGCCGGTACTTCACGCCCTCGTCCGTCACCAGGTAGGTGGTGTCGCCCAGTGCGCTGCCGCTCGCGCTCAACGCCCTGACCAGCGCACCCTTCCCGGCCCGCACCGCGATGGAGTCGACCTTCAGGCAGCCCGGTTCGGCCTCGGGGGCCGGGGCCTGCACGGCCGCGGGCAGGGCGCCCTCGGGCAGCACCGAGGTGCCCACCCGGACACCGGAGTCGGCGGAGTCGACCTCGGCGCAGGCCACGGAGCCGGTGCCGACGGTGACCGGCTTCGGGGGCCGTGCGGGCAGCTGCGCCGAGCCCGAGCCGCGCGCGTCGGGAGCGAGATGCCCGGCCAGGATGTCCGCACCGAGCGTCGCCACGGTCGCGGCGTCCCCGCCGTACGCCTTCTCGCGTGTGCGCGGGTCGCCCAGCAGAAGGGTGGCGCCGGTGTCGGTGAGAGGGACGAGACCCTCCTGCGTCAGCAGGTGGTAGCGGGCGGAGGAGCCGGGTACGTCGACTTTGAACAGCTGACCGATCCTGGTGCTCCGGCCGGCCAGTTCGGGACCCTTCCCGCCCCTGCCGGGTACGTCGGTGGGCGCGAGGTCGGGTCCCAGCGGGAAGGCGTCGAGGAAGGCCGCGGAGACGGGTCGCGGGACGACGTCGCCGTATCCGAGGGCCTCGGCCGCCTTCGCGCGCTCGTCCAGGCGCAGCCGGCCGCCCTGCCACAGCAGGTAGGTGGCGTCGTCCGGGCCGGTGACCAGCATGCCTTCGTTCCGGCCGAGGTGCCTGCCGCCCGGGACGTCCTGCGGGGCGTCGGTGCCGACGGCGAGCGTGGTGGTCGCCGTGACGACGCCCGTCGTCCGCGGGAGGATCCCGGAGCACACCAGCCACGGGGCGCGGTCCAGGTCGCCGGTGGCGGGCAGTGCCTCGGGTCCGTCGGGGATGCCGATGGGCGTGCCGTGCGGGGTGCCGGCCAGCGAGGACGTGCGCACGGTCGTGACGCCGACCTCGCCGCCGGTGACCAGGCGGGCCGAGGCGTAGTTGCGCACCGGGCGCAGCCGTCCGTCCAGGTAGAGGTACCGTGCGCCGGTCTGCTTGTCGACGATCAGGCTCTCCCCGGAGCGCCATGAGTCGTTGCCGCCGGGCCTGATGAGCCCGAAGACGAAGGCGCCGGCGCACACCAGCACGGCGATGATCACGCCGATCGCGGCGCCGCGGTTGGTGCGGCCCAGCGGGCTCTCCGGGGCATCCGGTTCGGCGCGCAGCATGGCCGAGGCCAGCCGCCCCATGACGAAGAGGTGCGCCTGTACCTGGTCGCGTTTGCTGTGCATGGTCGACGTTCTCCCGGGTCAGCCGTTGATGCCGCGGAGCCGGCCGTAGACACCCATCGACCAGAGCGTCAGCGGCAGGATGCTGATGGCGGCGAGTGAGTGCAGCAGTTCGGCCGCGCGCCCCCAGTACGGGACGAGTCGCCGTCCGGGCACGGTCCATGAGGCGATGGTGATCGCGGCGGCCAGCCCCATCAGGCCGGCCGTGAGGGTCAGCCGGTCGACCGGGGCCAGGGAGCGCGCGGAGACGAACAGCAGCAGGACCACGCCCCAGGCCCCGGCGGTGGTCAGCGCCAGCCGCTGCCATACGTTGCCCAGCCCCCGGCTGTGCAGGAGCAGCAGGAGCGAGAGCGCCACGACGGTGAGGACCTCGGCGAGGTCCGGCACGGCCATGAGCGCCACCTGACAGGGCAGACAGACCAGGCCGATGGCGCCGTAGAGGGCGGTCATCCAGCCGTCCGCCAGGGCGGAGCGCGCGTCGATGTCCGAGGAGGAGTACGGGTCGATGCCCTGCTGCAGTTGCTGGACGTTGGTCGGCAGGGGCGGCATCCGCATGCCGGCCAGCCGGAACGACAGGGTGGGGACGAACCCGCCGAAGAGCACCACCACGACGGCCACCACGCCGGCCGCCTGTTCCGGTGCCAGGTCCATCGTGATCAGGGCGGCACCGAGCGCGCCCGCCGCCGCGACGCAGGCCGCGCCGATGAACAGCGCGGGGTACACGCCGACCGCGGCCAGGGCGAGCACCGCGCCCGCACCGCCGGCCGCGGACGCCGCCAGTAGCCGGGCGCCGAGGACGGCCTCACCGTCGGCGCCGCCCAGGTCGCCGCCGGGGAGCAGCCAGCCCGCCAGGGCCAAGTAGGGGGCCGCCATCAAGCCGAGCACCGAGCCGGCTCCGGCGTCGCCGACGGCGCGGGAGGCGGAGCCGGCGCCGGCGATCAGCAGCAGTCCCGCGGCCGCGGCGGCGACGGCCCGTATCCACCCCGCCGTTCCCGGCATGGCCAGCAGCACGATGCCCAACGTCAGGGTGGCCGCGGCCAGTCCGCGCAGCAGGCGCCGGCCGGCCTCGGCGCTCCAGCCGTGCGGCCTGCGGCCCATGCCGTCGGCGATGCCGTCGACCAGGTCGTCGATGTGCACCTCGGGCAGCGCCTCGGTGCGCGGTCGCAGGTAAAGCTCCTCTCCGTCCCGCAGACCGAGGGAGTCCAAGGTACTCTCGGGATCGAGCGGTGGACCGCCGAGTCGTTGGATCACCCAACCTCCGTGTTCCAGGCCGGATTCCTCCAGGTCGTCCCCTCCGTAGCCGATCACTGTGGGCAGCAGATCGGCGACGGGGACGTCGGAGGGCACGGCCAGGTCGACGGTCCTGGCCGGAGCCCGTACGGTGACGCGGCACAGGCTTGCCGTCTGCATCTCAGTCATGGATTCGGGGTTCACACTTTCTGGCGGGCCACAAAAGCGCGGTGGCTGGAAGGTGGCAGGCACACCGGTCGGTCGCCGAACGCGGCGAAAAAGTCGGACGGGGCATGCGCCGACGAGTTTGACCGTACGCCGGGCCTTTTCGCAACACCGCTCCGGGAGTTCAGCGTCAGGGAACCTCGGGGCAATTCTCCCGCCGCCGTTGCGCGGGACTCTGATCTCTTCGCCGGAAGACCCGCGCCGTTCCCGCCGGGTTCCCCGGGAATTCTTTCCGACATCATCGAGGAGGACGTTCGTTGAGCGTGATCCTGTTCCGCCGGCCGGCCCGTCGTAAAGGACCGGAAATGCCGTCGGGGGAACTGAGTCTTCAGGAGCCGCCCACGCTTCCCGAAGTCGTGCCGGACAGTTCCGCGGTGTGGACGTATCTGCCGATGGCGCTGATGTCGGTCTCCATGATGCTGATGTTCATGCGGCCGGGGATGAGCCAGAGCAGTGGCGGATTCATCTACCTCGCACTCGGTGTGATGGTCGTCGCCTCGGCGGGGATGATGCTCGGCCAGGTCATGCGCCGCAACGGCGAGCGCAAGCAGCGGATGAAGGGGGAGCGCCGCGACTACCTGCGGTATCTGCGGCAGACCCGGCGCATGGTGCGGGCGTCCGTCGTGGAGCAGCAGCGCGCCCTGGCCTGGCGTCATCCCGAGCCGGACGCGCTGTCGTCGCTGGTGCGCAGCACCCGCCTGTGGGAACGCCGGGCCGCGGACGAGGACTTCGCCGAGGTGCGGATGGGCGTGGGCGACCAGCGCCTGGCGATGAAGCTGACGCCGCTGTCGACCAAGCCCGTCGAGGACCTGGAGCCGCTGTCGGCGCACGCGCTGCGCAGCTTCACCCGGGCCTACTCCACCGTCCGTGACCAGCCCATCGCGATCTATCTGCGGGCCTGGTCGAAGGTGCTGTTCCGCGGGGACGAGGAGCGGATACGGGCCCAGGTGCGGGCGCTGCTCGCGCAGTTGGCGGTGTTCCACTCCCCCGACGACCTGTGGATCGCGCTGTGTGTCTCGGACGAGCGGCGTGCGCAGTGGGAGTGGACGAAGTGGCTGCCGCACAGTCTGCACCGGCACGAGGAGGACGGCGCCGGACCGGCCCGCATGATCGCCTCGGCCTTCGCCGAGCTGGAGAACCTGCTCGGCGCGGAGTTCCTGGAGCGGCCGGGCGCCGACCCGGACGCGGTGCCGGGGCGTGAGGAGCCGTACACGGTCGTCGTGATCGACGGCTGCACGGTGCCGGCGGGGCACCGCTTCGACGGGCACGGCTTCCGCAACGCCGTGGTACTCGACGTCACCGGTGCGCTCGCGTGGAAGCCGGGGCGGACCACGCTGCGCCTGGAGGTGGACGACGACGGTGTCGCGCTGGTGCGCACCGACCGCGACCGCAAGGAGCAGTCGACGGTGCTCGGCAGGCCCGACCGGCTGGGCACGGTCGGGGCGCTGGCGCTCGCCCGGCTGCTGGCGCCGTACCGGATGAGTGTGGGCGGCGACGACTCCAAGCCGCTCGCCAACGATGTCGAGCTGACCTCACTGCTGAACATTCCCGACCTGCACCGGCACGACCCGGCCACGCTGTGGGCGCGGTCGACCGGCAATGCCCGGCTGCGGGTGCCGATCGCGGTGAGCGGTGAGGGCAGGCCCGTGGAGCTGGACATCAAGGAGTCCGCGCAGGGCGGCACCGGACCGCACGGGATGCTCATCGGCGCGACCGGCTCCGGCAAGAGCGAGCTGCTGCGCACCCTGGTCCTGGCGCTGGCCCTGACCAACTCCTCGGAGACGCTGAACTTCGTCCTCGTCGACTTCAAGGGCGGTGCCACCTTCCTCGGCCTGGACGAACTGCCGCACACCTCGGCGGTCATCACCAACCTCGCCGACGAGGTGGCGCTGGTCGCCCGGATGCAGGACGCCCTGCACGGGGAGCTGATCCGGCGTCAGGAGCTGTTGCGGGCGGCCGGGAACTACACCTCCGCGCTGGAGTACGAGAAGGCGCGGCAGTCCGGGGCACCGTTGCAGCCGCTGCCGAGCCTGTTCGTGGTGGTCGACGAGTTCAGTGAACTGCTGGCCTCGCACCGCGACTTCATGGAGCTGTTCGTGATGATCGGCCGGCTCGGGCGCAGTCTCGGGGTCCATCTGCTGCTGGCCTCGCAGCGGCTGGACGAGGGTCGCATGCACCAGCTGGAGAGCCATCTGTCGTACCGGATCGGTCTGCGGACGTTCTCCGCGATGGAGAGCCGTGGTGTGCTGGGCGTGCCGGACGCCTATGAACTGCCCGCGCAGCCGGGTGCCGGCTTCCTCAAGAGCGGCGTCGACGCGCTCACCCGGTTCCGGGCCGCGTACGTGTCGGGGCCCTATCAGCGGCGCCGGGCGGTGGTGCAGGCGCAGGTGGCGCGTCAGGTGGTGCCGTGGACGGCGGAGTGGGTGGTCCCGCGCGCACCAGCGGACCCGGCCCTCGCGGGTGACCCCGACGAGCCGGAGCCGGAGAGTGAGGGGGACGGCGACGGGGAGACCCTGCTGTCGGTGGCGCTCGACCGGCTGCGCGACTCGGGCCCGCCCGCTCACCAGGTGTGGCTGCCGCCGCTGGGCCGGCCGGCCACCCTGGACCAGATCCTGCCCCCGCTGACACCTGATCCGCGCTATGGCCTGACCACGGCGGACTGGCCGCTGCGGGGCCGGCTCACGGTGCCGGTGGGCGTCGTGGACCGTCCCTTCGACCAGTTGCGCGATCTACTGACCGTGGACCTGTCGGCGGCCGGCGGACATGTGGCCATCGCCGGGGGCCCGCAGAGCGGCAAGAGCACCCTGCTGCGGACCCTCATCACCGCCCTGGCCCTCACCCACACACCGCGCGAAGTGCAGTTCTACTGCCTGGACTTCGGCGGCGGCACGCTGGCCGCACTCGACGAGCTGCCCCACATGAGCGGGGTCGCGGCGCGGGTGGACACCGAGCGGGTGGGCCGTACGATCGCGGAGGTCACCGCACTGCTCGGCAGGCGGGAGCGGTTCTTCCTGGAACACGGCATCGACTCCATGCCCACGTACCGCAAGCGGCGCGCGGCGGGCGAGTTCCCCGACGAGCCGCACGGGGACGTGTTCCTCGCGATCGACGGCTGGGCCACCGTGCGCCAGGACTTCGACCGGCACATCCCCACCTTCAACGCGCTGGCCGCCCGCGGACTCAACTACGGCGTCCACCTGTTGATCACCACGGCCCGCTGGGTGGAGCTGTCGTCCTCGGTGCGCGACCAGACCGGCACCCGGCTGGAGCTGAGGATGGGTGATCCGATGGACTCGCAGATCGACTCCCGCAAGGCGGCGACGGTCCCGCGCAGCGCGGGTCGGGGGCTGACCTCGGACAAGCTGCACTATCTCTCCGCGCTGCCGCGGGTCGACGGGGTCGAGGACGCCGACGACCTCGCGGACGGGGTCGCGGGGCTGGTCGCCGCGATCGCCGAGAGCTGGACGGGGCCCACCGCGCCGCGGGTGCGGATGCTGCCGGCGAAGCTGCCGGTCCAGGAACTGCCGGAGCCGGAGGGCGAGAACGGTCTGCGGATCGCCATCGGCCTCGACGAGAACGAACTCGCCCCGGTCTGGCACGACTTCACGGAGAGCCCGCACCTGATCGTGGTGGGCGACACGGAGAGCGGCAAGACGAACCTGCTGAAGCTGGTCGCGCGGGGCGTCACCGAGCGGTACACGCCGGCCGAGGCGCGGATCATGACGGTCGACTACCGGCGGGAGCTGGTGGAGAGCGTTCCCGAGGCCTACCGGCTCGGGCACGCCGTGTCCCTGGACATGCTGCGGGACCTGGTGGACGGGGCGGCGCGGGCGGTCAAGCAGCGGGTGCCGGGCGAGGACATCGCTCCCTCACGGATGCGGCTGTGCGACTGGTGGCAGGGACCGCGGCTGTTCATCCTGGTCGACGACTACGACATGGTGGGCGGCGGACCGATGACGCAGCCCTTCGCCCCGCTGCTGGACCATCTGGCGCTGGGGCACGAGGTGGGTCTGCACCTGGTGGTGGCCCGGTCCTCGGCGGGTGCCGGGCGCGGGCTCAACGAGGCGTTGCTGCGCCGGTTGCAGGAGGTCAACACGCCCGGGCTGCTGATGTCGTGTCCGCCCAGTGAGGGCTACCTGTTCGGGAGTGTGAAGGGGCGGGAGCTGATTCCGGGGCGGGCCGTTCGCATCGCCCGCCGCAAGACCGTGCAGGTGCAGACGGGCCTCGTGGGGGACGCCTCGTGACGGGGCCCGGTCCGGACCGGATCTCCGGGCTACCGGTCGGCGGGGAGTGCTGTGCGGCCCGGCGTTCGCGGAGTGCCTCCCCCGCCCTCGGCTTCACTGGAGCAGGAGACCTCCCACCGCGCAGCCTCCCCCGCTCCCTGTTCCGCCCGAGCGGGAGAACCGATGCCGCCCCCGGGGGTGCGTCGCTACGGGGCCGTCGGCGGGCGCCAGTTCCTGGTGCGGCCCCGGGGGACGACCGCGGCCAGGGCCGCGAGCAGGAGGACGGCCGCCAGGCCCACCGCCGCGATCGTCAGGGAACGGTGGTGAGGGGTGGCGTCGGCGGAAGGCGGCATCTGCGCCGGGGCCGGGGTCCGCGCGGGCGCCGTCGTGCGGTCCTGGAGCAGGGACAGGGCGGCGTACGGGTCGAGGCGGGGGATGTCCGAGGGGTAGGCGGTGTCCAGCAGCCGGCGGGCGACCTCCGCCGCCGTGAGGTCGGGGTGATAGGCACGTACGAGCGCGGCGGTGCCGGCGACGCCCGCCGCGGCCAGCGAGGCGCCGGACCCGATGTAGTGGCCGGAGCCCTGGGGGCCGACGCTGACCATCGCGCTGCCGGGGGCGGACAGGTCGGGCTCGTGGGCGGGCGGCGCGTTCTTCTGCCGTACGCCGCCGGGGCCGAAGTCCACGACGGCGAGCGCGCCGGGCGCGGCGGCCGGCCAGTAGGGACCCTCGGGCATCTCACCGCCCGGCCCCTGCTCCTCACGGGGCACGGCGTCCGGTGC
The DNA here is from genome assembly GCF_055578365.1 of Streptomyces sp. NPDC033131. Lineage (NCBI taxonomy): Bacteria > Bacillati > Actinomycetota > Actinomycetes > Kitasatosporales > Streptomycetaceae > Streptomyces > Streptomyces sp. NPDC033131. The sequence goes on along the minus strand of NZ_JBVIPA010000008.1, from coordinate 210,853 downwards.
GGCGGGGGCGACCACCAGCGCGTCGCGTCCGGTGGCGTGGGCGACGGCCGCGGTGAGGTCGGCCTTGCCGGTGCGCAGGGCCTGGCCGACGTAGATGACCTGTGCGCCGCGGTCCGCCGCCGTGCGGATGCCGGCGGCCACGCTCTGCGCGGAGGGGACGCCGCGCTCGTCGGTGCCGGACAGGGCAAGGATCCGCCCCTGCGGGGCGATCCCGGTGATGCCGCTGCCCTTCTCCGGCGCGGCCGCGATCAGGCCGGCGGCGAACGTGCCGTGGCCCACGCAGTCCGCGCCCGCCCCGCCGACGGCCTCCACCCTCCCCGACAGGCTGGGAACGCCCGAGGCGACACCGGTGTCGACCACCGCGACGGTCACCCCGGCGCCCCGGGAGATCCGCTGGGCCCGGGACAGCCCGAGCGCCGCCTGCGACCACGCCGCTCCGGTGGCCGTCTGCTCCGAAGCCCCGGTGCAGGGGTTGCCCTCGCCGAGCCGGACGGGCAGCGGAGGCAGCAGCGTGGCCCCCGGATCGCCGGCACCGGGACTTTCCGAGGGCGCGGCCGGGGCGCCCGGCGCGGCGAGAGCCGACCCGCCCGTGACCGGCAGGACCACGGCGATCGCCAGCACGAGAGCCGCACTCCGGGCTTTCTTGGCATTCCACATAACTCGCATGATATGCACACAAGATGTGCGGCGCACAACGCCAACTACCGCAGCAGCACAAGGAGGTTCGAGGCGTGGCACGGCAAATACTCACGGTCGGCCCGGAACGGTCGGACGGCTTGCGGACGATCGGTGAGGCACTGGCCCAGTCCCGGACCGGAGCGGTCATCCGGGTCCGTCCCGGCCGCTACGCCGAGAACCTCGTCATCCGGCACCGGGTGACGATCGTCGGCGAGGGCGAGCCGGGCGCCGTCGAGATCTGCCCGCGGGACGGCACCGCCGTCACCCTCATGGCCGACGCCGTGATGCTCAGCGCCCTGACCCTGCGCGGCCGCGACAAGGAGGCCGCCGTCGTGGACGTGCCGGCCGGTCAGGCCGCGCTCGACGGATGCACCGTGACCGGCGCCGGATGGACGGCGCTGCTGATCCGCGGCAAGGGCTCACTGGCCGCCCGCGGCTGCCGGATCGGCAACCCGGGCGGTGCCGGTCTCGTCGACTCCTCGGAGAGCGCGAGCGTCGTCGAGGACTGCGTGTTCGAGAACTTCGGCACCTCCGCGGTGGTCATCGGCGAGACCGCCGGGCCCCTCGTCCGCGACTGCCGGATCCGGGGCGCGCGCGCCAACGGCGTCCTGGCCAGCGGCGAGGCCCGGGGCACCGTGGAGGGCTGCGACATCTCCGGCACCGACAAGCCGGCCATCGCCCTGGAGGGCCACAGCTCCACCCGGGTCCTGCGCTGCCACGTGCACCACACCTCGGTCGGCCTGCTCGTGACCAGCATGTCCCGCCCGGAGATCGAGGAGACGTCGTTCGAGTCCATCGCGCAGAGCGGCATCGTGATCTCCGGCGGGGCCGACCCGATGCTGCGCGGGTGCGTCACCCGACGCACCAAGAAGAGCGGGCTGCTCGTCCTGGACCGCTCCCGCGGAACCCTTCAGGACTGCTCGTTCCACGGCTCCACCGAGGCCGCAGTGCGGGTCGTCGAGGGCAGCGCCCCACTGCTGCGGGACACCGTGGTCAGCGACTGCGCCGACGCCGCGGGGGCGGTGCAGCTCGCGGACGACTCCACGGCCGAGTTCGAGGGCCTGGAGGTCCTGGACGCGGCCGGCGTCGGCGTCTCGGTGCGCTCCGCCGCCAATCCCCTGCTGCGCCGCGCCCGGATCACCGGCGCGGGCGGCCACGGAATCGAGTTCACCGACGACGGCCGCGGCCGGCTGGAGCACTGCGAGGTCGCGTCCGCCGGCGGCTGCGCGGTGAGCATCGACGACGACTCCGACCCCCAGATCACCGACACCGTCCTGAACTCCGCCGCCCACTCGGGCCTCCTCGTCGGCGAACGCGGCCGGGGCACCCTGCGCGACTGCGAGATCGGCGACAGCGCCGACGCAGGAGTCGGCGTGCGGGACGGCGCCGAGATCACGCTGGAACGCGTCCGGGTGCACGGTTCCAGGGCCCACGGCGTGCAGGTGTCGCGCGGCGGCCGGGCCGTCCTCACCGCCTGCGAGATCAGCGGGAGCACCGGCGACGGCGTACGGGTCGACAGCGCCGAACCCGTCGACGTCACCCGGTGCGTCGTACGCGACAACAGGGGCGCCGGACTGCGCCAGAGCCGCGCGAGCCGGCGGCTCACCGTCGAGCTGCTGACCAGCGCCGACAACGGCCTGGCGGACAGCTGGGGCGAGTCGGCCGACACGGTCGGCGAGGACGGCGCTCCGGGCGGGTCCGGCAGCGAGCCGGAGCCCGAGGGCCCGCTGTCCGAACTGGAGTCGCTCGTCGGCCTGGAGAACGTCAAGCACCAGGTGAGCACCCTGGTCAACCTCAACCAGCTCGCGGAACGCCGGCGCCGCCTCGGCATGCCGGTGCCGTCGATGAGCCGGCACCTGATCTTCGCCGGGCCGCCCGGCACCGGCAAGACCACCGTCGCCCGCCTCTACGGCAGCATCCTCGCGGACCTCGGTGTGCTCAGGAGCGGGCATCTGGTCGAGGTCGCCCGCGCCGATCTCGTCGCGCAGGTCATCGGCGGTACGGCCATCAAGACCACCGAGGCGTTCACCAGCGCGCTGGGCGGGGTGCTGTTCATCGACGAGGCCTACACCCTCACCCCCGAGGGCTCGTCCAACGACTTCGGCCGCGAGGCCGTCGACACCCTGCTGAAACTGATGGAGGACCACCGCGACGACATCGTCGTGGTGGCGGCCGGCTACTCCGAGCAGATGGAGTCGTTCCTGACGGCCAACCCGGGTCTCGCCTCCCGCTTCACCCGCACCATCGAGTTCGGCAACTACGCGGTGGACGAACTGGTGACGATCACCGAAAGCCTCTGCCACCGGCACCAGTTCGAGCTCGGGCCGCTGACCCGGGAGGCCATCGCCGTACGCTTCGAGCGGATGACGCGCGATGCGACCTTCGGCAACGGCCGCGCGGCCCGTGCCGTGTTCGAGGACATGGTGGACCGGCAGGCGTTCCGGCTCGCGGCCATGACCGACCCGGCGGAGTCCGACCTGACGCTGCTGCTGCCGCAGGACGTCGGCGACGCGGAGGCCGCGGCCGTCGGCGGCACGGCCCAGGACGCCGGCGACGCGTCCGACCCGATGGCCGAACTCACCGCCATGGTGGGGCTCGCCGCCGTGAAGCGCGAGGTCGCCGACCTGGTCAGTCTGCTGACCAACGCCCGGCAGCGGATCGCCGCGGGGCTGCCCGCCCCCCGGATCAGCAACCACCTGGTCTTCAGCGGACCGCCCGGCACCGGCAAGACCACAGTCGCCCGGCTGTACGCCAGGCTCCTGCACTCGCTGGGGGTGCTGCCCCGCGACTCCCTGGTGGAGGTGGCGCGGGCGGACCTGGTGGGCCAGTACGTCGGCCACACCGCACAGCGCACCAAGGACGTCTTCACCAGCGCGCTGGGCGGGGTGCTGTTCATCGACGAGGCCTACACCCTCACCCCCGAGGGCTCCTCCAACGACTTCGGCCGCGAGGCCGTCGACACCCTGCTGAAACTGATGGAGGACCACCGCGACGACATCGTGGTCGTGGTCGCCGGGTACACCGAGGAGATGGACCGCTTCCTGGCCTCCAACCCCGGTCTGACGTCCCGGTTCTCCAAGTTCGTGCGCTTCGAGGACTACGACACGGACGAACTGGTCACGATCGTGTCCCGGCACGCCGCGACCTCCGGGTACGAGTGCGCCGACGCCACCCTCGCGGCACTGCGCGCCCATGTGGACGCTCTCCCGCGCGACCGGTCCTTCGGCAACGCGCGGCTGGCCCGCCAGTTGCTGGAGACGATGATGACGAGCCAGGCCCGCCGACTGGCCACGCTCAGTTCGCCCAGCCTCGCCGACCTCACCACGCTGCTGCCGGAGGACCTGCCGCCGGCACGACGACCCGAGGCCGCTCTGTGACCTCGTGAAAGGGGAACGCCCGCCGGTTCGGCACCGGCGGGCGTCCGCTCGCGTTGTCGCGCCACTCATACGGTGGACGCTCCCCCGCCCCTCACACGGTGAACCTGACGGCCTCCAGCCACAACTGGGGCTCCGTCGACCCGCCGAAGATCCAGCCCTCGGGCTTCTCGCACGCCAGGCCGCCCCAGCCGTGGTCACCGAGCTTGTGGTTCTGGCAGACGTTGCCCGAGGCCACACCGATGGTGAAGCCGCTGAGGTTGGGCGCGTTCGAGGCGGCGCTGCCCAGGACCAGGTCGGTCCCGTCGGCGGCACTCGACCACGCGGTCGTCCATCCGTCCTTCTGGACGAACTCGTTGCCGTTGACCTTCGTCGCGTCCGCCACCGAGACGTTGATGGCCGTGATGGGCCGCCCCTTGCCCTCCTGGCCCGCGGTGGCCCCGTCGCACACGGGGGCCGTCCAGCCGGCGCCCTTCACATGGACCCGGTAGCAGATGTGCCGGCCGGGGTTCGAGGCGGCGACCCGCTGAACGGCGTAGGCGGCGGTGTTCGGCGGAAGCCTGGGAGCGTCGTACTCCTTCACCTTGGTCTCCGCCTTCTTCGGCTCCTCGGCCCGCTTGCTCGCCGCCGGCGAACTCGGCACCACCGGGGGAGCCTTCTTGACGACGGGGTTCGGCTTGGCGGAGGGCTTCTCGCTCGAGGGCTCCGGTGTCGGCTCCGCTGGGGCGTAGTCGCCCTTCGGCACCTCCAGCGGCTCCTCCTCCAGCAGTGTGTCGGACCCGGCGGCCACCGCCGAGTTGTCGTCCTTCCGCTGCCGCGAGTCGTCCGTGGCCCAGATCAGCAGGGGCACCGCGAGGAGCACGACGCCGGCGATGCCGGCGGCGGCGAGCAGCGGCTTCTTCGGTTTCCCGGACGGCGGTTCGTCCGCACCGGCCCCGGCCGCCGCGGTCGCGGCCACGGCGGTTCCGGCCGCGGCGGTCGCGCCGACTCCGCGCGCCTCGGCCTCGGGGGTGGCCCGGGCGGCGGCGGCCGGCTCGGCGACGCTCTCGCCCTCCGTCTGGGGCCGCTCCTCCGAGGCGGACGCGGCGGCCGTCGCGGCTGGCGGTTCCCCCACGGCGCCGGCCGTGGTGGCGGACGGCTCGGGGGCGGCCTCGCTCTCGGTGGTGTCCGGGGTCTTCGGTGCCGGTCGGGCCGTCTCCGCTCCCCCGGTGCCGCCCTCGTCCGGCTCCGGCGCGGGCGTACGCCGTGCGGCCGGTGCGAGCATCGCGCCGGGGTCGGCCGCGGCCGACCCGAGGGAGACCGCCCTGCGGACGGTGGAACCCCCTGTGCCGTCGGGCCCTTGGGGGACGGGCGGCTTCTTCTCGCTTGCCATCGTTCTCCTCGAACTGTGTGGACTGTGGGGTGATGGGTGGTCGTACGGCGGTCCCCGCCTGCTATTCGTCCTGGCCCACGGGCCCGGAGCAGCGGTCCGGCCATCGCGGGTCGTCGCCGGCGCGGAAGCCCTTGGCCAGCGCCTCCTCCAGGTACGCGACGGCCTTGAGGTCCAGCCCGGTCAGTTCCTCGGACCCGTCCACATAGGCGGTCGCGTTCCCGGGGAGCTCACGCAGCAGTACGACGGAGGTGCCGGCCGGCACAGTCCGTACCCCCACCACCCGGAAGCCGGTCCCCGGCACGAAGACGATCTCCTCGTACGTCTCCGTGGAGCCTCCCCGCCGGTCGAGCAGCTGGCGCACCTTGCGCCCGGTGACGGACCAGATCGCATAGCGCACGGGCGCTCCGTCCGGAAGCGCCGATGATCCTGCCAGGGCACTGACCGGCGCCGGGTCCTGAAGCAGGGCACCGATCGCCGGCTCGGGGCCGTCCACGTCCCCGCCGCGCAGCGCCACGCCCCTGTAGGAGGGCAGCCTGCGCAGGGCGGACGCCAGACAGCCGGCGTAGGGCAGCAGGCGCCCCTCACCGGCGCGCAGGTCCCGGATCAACTCCCGGTGCCGCAGCGGCCCTTCCCCGGCGGTGAGGTAGGCGTGCGCCGCGATGAGGTCGGTCCGTGCCGCGTCCAGTTCGTGTCCCCGCAGCGCGGGCATCCGGGTGAGCACCCGGGACACCGCGGCAGCGTGCCCTTCCCAGGAGCCGGCCGCGGCATCCCGGAACGCGGCACGCTCCGCGGCCCCACTGATGTGCCCGGGCACGAACGGGAGGGTGGCCCGGGGCGGTGCAGGCACCTCGGCGCCTCGCACGCGCGGCTTCCCGCCCGGCTCGGCAGGCACGGCCCGGCTGCGCTCCGGTCCTGGAGCGTCTGCGTCAGCAGCAGCGTGCCCCGACCGGCCGGCACCACCTTCTTCCCGCTTGTTCCCCGCGCCGCGTTCGCCCTCCGCCCTGGTGCCGGCCCCGTCCGACGAGACGAGCGCCGACCGGGCCCTCACAGCTCCCGCACCGGACCCACCGTCCGGCGACGCGGCGGGCGCGGACCCCTCGGCGGGCCGCCCGTGCGCAGAGGGCTCCGAGGACGCGGTGGGCATGGCCGCCCCGGGCTCCGCTTTCTCTGGCACGGCAGCCTCCGGAGGGGGCACCGGCGAGGCGCCCACGGCACGGGCAGGGCCGACGGGGGGTTCCGCTTCTCCAGGGTGGGCAGTTTTCGGACGGGGGCTGGCGGGCGCTACGAGTGTCCCGCCAGGACCAATCCCGGATTCCGCCTGCCTGGGCTCGGCAGCCTCGGGAGGAGAGGCAACGGGCGCGGCCGACACGCCGCCAAGGCCGACTCTGGACTCCGTTTGCCCGGGCTCCGCAGCTCCCGAAGGAGACCTGACGGGCACGGCCGGCACGCGGCCAAGGCCAACCTCGGATTCCGCTTCCCCAGGCTCGGCTGCCCCCGAAGGAGACCCAGCGGGCGCAGCGGACGCGCCGCCAAGGCCAAACCCAACCTCCGCTTCCCTCAACTCGGCAGCTTCCGAAGGAGACTCAGCAGACGACGCGGCCGGCGCGCGGCCAAGGCCAGCTCCGGACCCCGCTTCCCCCGGCTCCGCAGCCCTCGAAGGGAGTTCAACAGGCGCGGCGGATGCGCCACCAAGGCTGACCCCAGCCTCCGCCTGCCCGGGCTCCGCAAGCCGCGAAGGAGACCCGGGCGAAGCACTCCCCGCGCCCGTGGGGCCGACGGCATGCAGATCGCCTTCGGTGGCCGCGCCGACCGTGGGGACTTCCGGCGCGGAAACAAGCCCAGTTCGCGGCAGGGCCACCGGCGGAACAGGTCCCTCGCCACGGGCGACGGGCCGGCCGGGAACACTCGCCCCCACCCGGGATCGCGGGGGCGCGACCGGCTCGGCGGCCCCAGGTCCACCGACGACACCGGTCACTGCGGCGGACCCGCTGCCCTGGAAGGCATCGGGGCGTACGGCAGGCGCGGGCGCCGGGAGCCCGGGCCCGGCAGTGGGCGGGGCGACCGCCGTACCGAACCGGTGGGGCATCGCGCCGGAGGGTGGGATCCGGCCGGGCTGCGCGGTCGCGCCGGGCCGGCCGGGCGCCGTGCCGGGGTGCGGGCGCTGGCCGGTGGTGACGTAGCGGATGTTCGGTACGCCGTGTTCGGCGGCCAGGCGGCGCAGGGCGCCGTCGCCCGCCAGGAGTCTGCCGCGGACCAGCAGGCTGGTGCGTGACCGGACACCGCTCCCGAGGCCGTGCAGGAGGCGGGACAGCGCGGGCAGCAGGGAGTCGTCCAACGGCTGCCCCGGCATGCCCAGTTCGATGGCGCACACCTCCGGGTCGACGGCCGGTCCGAGCGGCCCGGGGCGAGGGCCGCCGTCCGGTGCCCACAGAGCGAGACCGGCCCGGGTCACCGTCGCCTGCCAGCGGTCCGTCAGCCGTACCGTCCCCCGTTCGCCGCCGCCGAGAATCCAGTCGGGCGGGTGGAGTTCCGTCGGCCTCGGGACGGGAGCGCGCCCCTGGGAGTCGACAGGTCCGCAGACCACGGACGACACGAACGGCCGCCAGCTGGGCCGACCGTCCAGCCCGACCAGCGTGGCCCGGGGAGGCGTTCCGGGCGGTGCGTGGTCGTCGAGCAAGGGCAGGCCGGTGAGTACCTCCACCTCGGTGGCCAGCAGGTCGGCGACCGACTGTCCGAGCCGCAGCAGGTCACGTCGGCCGCCGGGCGCGAGCCGGGCGCGGGCGCGCTGCGCCTCCGGCAGCCCGGCGAGGACGGCGGCGACCTCTTCGGCGGCGACGTCCTCCGCCTGTGGGGCGCCGACCAGTACCGTGAGGCGCTCGAAGTCGACGGGCACGGAGAAGCACAGGTCGTCGAGGGCCGGGCGCGGTGCCTCCGCCGGGCGGATCAGCACGCCCGCGGGGACACGGTCCACGACACAGCCACCGGCCGTGCGCTCGGGCACCGCACCCAGCGCCTCTTCCCAGTCGGGCGCCGGGGCCCGCCGGCCCAGCTTCCGGGGTTGCGCGCCGGGCGCGAACCGCCACCAGCCGCACCCGGGGCGGGAGTCGCCGTGGACGAAGAGCGCGCCCCCGGGCGTCATCAGGACGGCCCCGTCCGGAGCCGTCACCTCCAGTTCCCAGGCGTCCGCGATCCGGCGGGCGACGCAGGGCTGCTCCGGCCGGTCGTCACCGGCGCCGGACATGACGAGCCGGACCCGCTCGGTACCTCGCGCGCGCAGCGTGTCCAGCAGTGCGCCCAGCCGTGCCCAGTGGTCGGCGTCGGGTGTTCCGCCCCCGGCGGCGGAGCCCACGATCACCGTGACGACGCCCTCCTCCCTGCCGACGGCGCCGGCCACTTCGGCCACCACGTCCAGGGGGAAGGAGTCGTCCTCGACCGAGCGCACGAGCAGCACACCGTCGACGTCCTCGACCGGCGGGCCACCGCTGCCCGGGTTTCCGGTGCCGTTCGCGCCGCCGGCAGGGACCTCCTCGCGGCGACCGGTACCGGAGCCGGAGCCGGACCTGCGTCCCCGGCCCGGCAGCACGGAGGACCAGCGGCTCACGCGTCCGTCCCCCGGATCGGCCGAACGGCCTCGGTCAGCACCCGCGCGGTGGAGCCCACGGGCGCGGCGGCGGGCAGCCGCTCCCCCGTACCGTCCCGGACCGCGTCGCGTACGGCGTCCGGGTCCAGCAGCATGCTCACCGTGGCCGAGGGGTTCAGATACAGCACGTGCCCCTCGGGAACGCGCGTCAGAAGGTCCTCCACGCCGACCAGTTCGAAGGCGAAGCGGCCCGCGGTGTGCAGGAACACCGACGAGGTGAACACCGGCACCACCGGCGTCCCGTCGGACGCCACCGCGCTGAGCAGGCCGCCGCCCGGCGCCGTGAGCACGGCCACCTCGCGCCCCACCAGCGCGGCCGGCACCGCCTCGCCGGGCCCGTACCCGGTGGACGCGAGCTGCACGGCGCGGTCCACGTCGTCTTCCGGTTCGGGCCAGCCGAGCGCCTGCGGGGAGGGCCGGTACGCGGGGTTGTCCTCCCACGCGACGATCTCGCCGTCGAGGCCGGACCGCCACCGGCCGGTGAGGGCCCACTCCGGGGGACTCCCCGCCCCGGACCACGTCGGGTCGACCGCCCCCAGCCAGTGGTCCGGGGCGAGGCGGCCCGCCTCACGTATGTCGTCCGGAACGGGCGAAAGCACCTCGTCCTGCTGGCTCATCGCTGTCCTCATTCGGTGGATCGGGACGAGACCGCGGTCGGTGCGGTGCCGTCCGGGGCGTCGTGCCGGAGGAGCCGGCGCGCGGTCGCGGCGTCCGTGACGACTCCGGTGAGCAGTCCAGACCGCAGTACGGCGCGGACCGCGCCGGTGCCGGGTCCACCGGCCGTGACACCGATCAGGTCCGTGATGGCACGGAGTTCGGCGGCACCGACCGCTATCGTGCGGGCGCTCAGCTCGGTGGGGATCACCCGGCCGACGGCGTCCAGGACGTGGCCGGCCACCTCGGCGCACGCCCCCGCCACCCGGAGCTTCTCCCGCTCCGGCTCGGACAGGGCGCCGTAGACCGGGGAGTGAGGGGCGTCCCAGGCGCCGATGCCGACGACGGCCTTGGTGACCAGGCCGAACCGGTCCAGCGTCTCGGCGGTGGCGGGCTGGCTGCGCAGGACGGCGGCCGTCGCCGCGTCGGGCAGCAGGAACGGGGTGTGGAGCGGGTACGCCCTGCCACCCCCCGCCGCCGCCGTACGGCGGATCGCGGTGATCGCCGTGTCGTGGGCGAGGTTCCGTCCGTGCACACCGGTCAGCTGGACCACGTCGCAGAGGGGCAGCCGGGTGACCGTCTCGCTCAGCGCGTGGGCCGCGTCGCTGCCGTCCAGCCCGAGAACGTCGCCCTCCTCCACGATCTCGGAGAGCAGCCGGGCCGCCGCCGTGCCGAGCCAGCGTCCGCTCTGGCGCTGTTCGGCGGGGGACGCCGCAAGGCCCTCGTTTCGGCTGAGGTTGACAACGATGCCGTGCCGGAGCCCGAACCGCTCGGTGAGCGCCCGGCCGAGCGGGACGTCGACCTCGGCGGGGACGGTGATGTCGATCCGCACGATGTCGTGGGCCACGGCCGCGTCGAGGAGACGAGCCACCTTGAAGCGGCTGATGCCGAACTCCTTGGCGATCTCCACCTTGGACCGCTGCTCCAGGTAGAAGCGCCGGGCGACGGCGGCGGCGAGAAGCGTGTCGATGGGCGCGGGTAACGCCGCCACCTCACCCGATTGCGCCATGTCGTCCCTCCGCGCTCTCATCGTTGGTCAACTCGCGCCACTTCTCCGGCTAGTTGATCCGCGCGAGGTGAGCAGAACATGACGGGAAAACGACGCCGAAGTGACACCAGGGTCCCCAGTGACCGCTGAAACGGAAGTGTCGGTTGGCAGGGAGCGTGGACTCTGGAGCGGTCCTGGACTGTCAGCCGCAGGCCCTCGGCCGAACGCGGCAGAGGGTCGCGTTGAGCCTCGGGCCCTCGGCCGGACCAGGCAGATCGTCGCGCTCGCGGGCCGGGCTTGTCAGGGAGGCGGCGCCGCCGTTCGTACGCCTGCCACCACCGACGCGAACGACCCGGTCGCTTGCGACGCTTCAGAAGAGGAACGGTTCAACGCGGCCGGAGCCAACCCAGCGGACTTCACCACCAGGTCCACATACGACGACGCCGGCCGCCTCACTGCCCTCCACCGGCATCTCCGCTCACTTACTACAGGTCCGCCCGGCATCGGTCTCTGTCACGGCCCACGGACTTTGCTTCACCTCCGTCCCCGGCCAACTCCGAGACCCCACGTGAGTGGCCTTCCCGAGCCGCTCCCCGCTGTTCCGCATGGGGAGCGGCTGGGGAGTTTTTCGTCGCTGGGGGGAGGCTCTGGGGAGTTCCGGCGGCATAAGCCGGTACAGCACCGAGGCGAGTGGGGCGGGTGGTGAACATACGGCCTCTCACCTCGCTGTGTGCGCGCATCGACCGGAGATGGATGCTCCGCCGGCAGGCTGTCGGCCGCCCTGCCGGCGTGGTCGACCCGGTGCGTGGCGGCGCGCGTCCGGCGTCCCGCTCACCCGCAGGGGCGGCCCGGATAGTCGTCGGTCTCGGGTACGCCGGCCTGGCGCATCCTGCGCAGCACCTCGGGCAGGAGCGACTCGTCGCCCGTGTCCGCCGGGCAGTTGGTCTCGCGGTCGAAGACCAGGGTCTGACCGGCGGTGTGCCAGATGACCCAGCGGTACCGGGACCCGCCGTCGTCCCAGAGGTGTGCGTAGCTCTCCACAGCCGTCGTCTTCCGGCTCACGGCGCCGCCTTTCCTGTCCAGCGGCCGTCGACGTATGTCGCCACGACCTCGATGTCTGCGATGCGTGACGGATCGACGCGCCGGGGGTCGTCGCCGAGCACGACGAGGTCGGCGAGCTTGCCCGGGGTGAGGCTGCCGAGGCGGTCGTCCCAGTGGCAGGCGAAGGCGCCGGCGACCGTGTAGGCGCGCAGGGCCTCGTCGACGGTGAGGGCCTCGTCGGGGCCGATGACCTGGCCGGACTCGGAGGCCCGCTCGACCATGAACTGGATGGCTCGCAGCGGGGATCCGTCCGTGACGGGGCGGTCGGAACTGCCGACGAGCGTGATGCCCTGGTCCAGGAACGCCCGGCCGCGATAGAGCCACGGGGCCCGCTCCTCCCCCATGATCGCCGCGTAGTCGTCGCCGAAGTAGCGCAGGAAGTTGGGCTGGACGACCGCGCTGACGCCGAGCCGCGCGAAGCGCGGGAGCTGGTCGGGGCGGATCAGGCCGGCGTGCTCGATGCGGTGCCGGGCGCCGGGGCGCGGACGCAGGCGCTGGGCGCGTTCCAGAGCGTCCAGGGCGATGTCGGCGGCGCGGTCGCCGATGGCGTGGACGGCGAGCTGCCATCCGGCGAGGTGGCCGTCCACGATGGTGTCGGCGAGCACGTCCGGGTCGTCCTGCAACTGGCCCGTGCTGTCCAGCCCTTGGTAGGGGCTGCTGAGCGCGGCGGTCCGGGCCATCATGCCGCCGTCGGTGAAGATCTTCAGCGCGCCCACGGAGAGCCGGTCGTCGCCGAACCCGGTGCGCAGGCCGAGGTCGAGGGACCGCGGAATGCCGTCGGCCTCATGCGCGGCGACCGCGTGCAGCCGGTCGGCGGACACCATGAGCTGCACGCGCAGGGGTAACAGGCCTTCCTCGCGGGCGAGTTGATAGGCACCCAGCTCGACCGGGCTGTGGCCCAGGAGGGTGCCGCCGATGCCGGCCTCGGCGCAGGCGGTGACGCCCTCGGCCAGGCAGGTCCGGGCGGCGCGCCCGATCGCCGCGGCCAACTCCCGCTGGGAGTACGGCAGGCGCAGTGCGCGGGCGGCGCCCATGGCGCCCTCGGCAAGGAAGCCGCCGTCGTGCGGGAGGTCGGCGGGGAGCAGGTCGAGCACGGCGGAGTTGACGACGCAGCCGTGCCCGGAGTCGTGCAGCATGAACAGTTTGTGTCCGTGGCTGACCGTGTCGAGTTCGGCGGCGGTCAGATGACGTCCCAGGGCCCGCTGGTCGTATCCGGCGATGCTCACCCAGGCTCCGGGTGTGGCCTTGCGGAGGACGGCCTCCTCCACGACGGCGAGCACGTCGTCGATCCGCGTGCACCCCGCGATGCTGGGGGTGTTCTCCTTGAACCCGGTCCAGGCCAGGTGCACGTGGGCGTCGATGAACCCGGGCAGCACGGTGGCGCCCTGCAGGTCGATCACCTCGCGTGCGGGCAGGGAGGTGACGGCCTCGTCCAGGCCGACGATCCGGCCCTGCCAGATGCCCAGGTCGTGGGCGACGGGATGGCCGGGGTCCATGGTGAGGAAGCGGGCGTTCGTCAGTCTGGTGCAGAGCACCATCGGGGTCAGGCGTTCACGGACGTCGCGAGGGACCGAGGGCGCAGGTCGGTCCAGTTCGCCTCGATGAAGTCCAGACACGCCTGTCGGGTGTTCTCGTCGAAGACGACCGTCCACCCGCCGGGCACCTCGGCGAAGGACGGCCAGAGCGAGTGCTGGCCCTCGTCGTTCACGAGGACGAGGAAACGGCCGTCGGCGTCGTCGAAGGGATTGGTGCTCATCTCCGGTGCCTCCTGGGGAATAAGGTTAGGCTCGCCTAATCAAATGTGAGCTTAGCCTTCTCGCTTTCCGCTCCACAAGGAGACGTTCATGAGGTTGGTGGGGGAAGACACCTTCGCCGCGTTCGGACTGCCCGGCGCACCCGGCACCGACGCGTTCTGGGCGACCGCGAGGACACCCGCGTCGATACCCGACGGCGAGGGCTGGGTGACCCTCTTTCTGAGGCGCGGCCACGAACCGGCGAGCGTCGGCTTCGAGAGCTGGTCGGAGCCGGTGCCGCTGCGCCGGTGGGGCGACACGGACTGCTGGTACGCCGAGGTGCGCATGCCCCCGCGGCTGCGCGTGACCTACCAGTTCCTCGCCGGCGACGCGGCATACGCCGACCCGCTCAACCCGGCCGGTGCGGGCGGTGACCGGTCCATCGCCGCGACCCCGGACACCCCGGCCCAGCCGCACTGGCCCGACCTCGGCGCCGACGGCGTGCTGCCCGTCCCGCGCGCCCGGATCCGCTGGAACAGCGCACGGCTCGGCGGGCGGCGCACCGTGCGGGTCCACCCGGCGGGCGGCGGCGGACCGGTGGTCCTGCTGCTCGACGGGGACGACTGGCTGTACCTGCACCCGGCCATGACCGCGTTCGACGCGGCCGTCGCCGGCGGCGAGCTGCCGCCGGTCACGCTCGTCTTCCTGCCGACCACGGACAGGGCGGCCGAGTTCGGGTGCGCGCCCGAGCTGTGGGAGGCGGTCCGGGACGAACTGCTGCCGCTGGTGGCGGAATCCGGCGTACCCGCGGACCGGGGCCGGCTGGTGGTCGCCGGGCAGAGCCTCGGCGGGCTCAGCGCCCTGTACGCGGCACTGGAGTTCCCGGACCTGGTGTCCCGCGTCGCCTGCCAGTCGGGCTCGTTCTGGTGGACACCCGACGCCCCGGACCTGGCCGACCTCTTGGGCGGCCCGGTCGGCGGCACCATCGCCGCGCGCCTGCGGGAGCGCCCGGACCTGTCCGGTCTGCGGGTCGCGTTCGACGTGGGAGAACACGAGACGCGGATGCTGCCCCACTGCGAACTGACCGAGACCCTGACGGAACGGGCCGGGGCGACCGTACGGGTCTCCCGGTCACCGTCGGGCCACGACCGGGCGGGCTGGCGTCACGCCCTGCTCAGGGATGTCGCCTGGGCGCTCGCCTAGGGCCTGTCCGGCGGACCACGTCGCAGGAGATCCGGGGCGCCTCATCGACGCAGGTGAGCGGGGCCTGGTGCGAGGGCGTCGACGTGATGGGGCCCCCGCTCGAGCGAAGCCGAGAGTGGGGCCGCCGGACAGGCCCTAGGGGTGCAGAGCGGCGAGCGGCACGCCTGGCCCGGCGGTACGGCCCGCCGGCCGGCGTCCTCGCGTCCTCGTCACCCCCGCTGCTGCGGGATCAACGCCGACGCGGGGGCCAGTGCCCGGCCGGCGTCCTGGCCGTCGTCCTGGCCGTCGGGGAGTGCCGCGTCGTGCACCGGCATGTCGTCCCGTATCAGGTTCTCGCCGATGAGGACGGCCGCCGTGGCGCCGCCGCTCGCCGAGGCGCGCAGTTCGACGCGCAGGCCCTGCCGGGCGGCGATGCGGTTGACCACGAAGAGTCCGATCTGCTTGGCGTCGAGCAGGTCGACGTTCTCGGACTGGATCTTGCGGTTGGCCTCGGCCATCGCCTCCTCGTTCATGCCGAAGCCGCTGTCCTCGATCTCGATGAGGAGGCCGTCGCGCAGCCGGCCGGCCCGCAGCTGGACGGGGGCGCTGGGCGGCGAGAAGGAGGCCGCGTTCTCGACGAGTTCGGCGAGCAGGTGGATGACGTCCGCCACCGCGCCGCCGTGGAGGGAGACGCGAGGGACGGCCCAGATCTGGACCCGGCCCGGCTGCTCGATCTCCGCGACGGCGGCCCGCAGGACGTCCACCAGCGGGATCGGATCACGCCAGCCTCGTCCGGGCGCGACACCGGACAGGATGAGCAGGCTCTCGGAGTGGCGGCGCATCCGGGTGGCGAGGTGGTCGACCTGGTACAGGTCGTGCGTCTCGGCCGGGTCGCGCGGGCGCTGCTCCAGCTGGTGGAGCAGGTCGAGTTGGCGGTGCAGCAGCACCTGGCTGCGGCGGGCGAGGCTGACGTACACCCCGGAGATGCCGTGGAGCAGGTCGGCGCGCTCGGAGGCGGCCTTGAGCGCGGCCCGCTGCACGGCGGTGAGTGCGCTGCCCACCTGGGCGAGTTCGTCGCCGACGAGACGGCGCATCGGGGCCTCGGCGTCGATGTCCACGCCCTGCCCGGCGTGCAGCCTGCGCATGGCCCGCGGCAGCCGGCGTCCGGCGACCTCCAGGGCGGAGTTGCGCAGGTCGAGCAGTTCGACGATGAGCCCGCGACCGACGCCCACGGACACGAGCAGCGACAGCAGCACTCCCACCAGGCCGAGGATGACGGCGATGCCGGAGGCGCCCAGCGTGTCCCAGCCGAAGGGGTTCGCCTTGGCCGTGGCGCCCGTACCGGCGTCCGACTGGGCCTCGGCGAGGCCCTTCAGCACGGCGTCGGCGGCGTTGTCCCAGTCCCTCAGGAAGCCCGCGGAGACGACCGGGGTGCCGGGTCCGGCACCGCGCACCCGGTCCTCGCCGGCCGCGAGAGTGTCGTAACTCCCGCTCTTCAGCACCGCGTCGTACGCCGCCCGGTGTGTCTCTTTCAGATCCGCGACCGCGGGCT
This sequence comes from Streptomyces sp. NPDC033131, assembly GCF_055578365.1. NCBI lineage: Bacteria > Bacillati > Actinomycetota > Actinomycetes > Kitasatosporales > Streptomycetaceae > Streptomyces > Streptomyces sp. NPDC033131. The sequence goes on along the minus strand of NZ_JBVIPA010000008.1, from coordinate 194,579 downwards.
TCAGCAGCTCCCGCTGGGTGGCGACGGCGCCGGCGAACTGCGCGTACTGCTCCGTGGTGAGTTTCCCGGTCCCGCTCCCCGCGGCGAGGAGGGCCTGTTCCCGGGCCACGGCCTCGCGGGCGCGGGCGAGTTCGAGGACGACCCGTGCCTCGGATGCGGCGTGGGTGCCGTTCTCGCCGGTGAGCGCGCCGGTCACGGCGAAGGCGTGGTCGATGACCGTCGAGTATCCCGTGAACGCCGTCTGGGCGGCGCCCTTCGCGTCGGTCCGCGCGCGCAGCGCTGTGAGTCCGCCCGCGTCGGCCTCCAGGCGTTCGATGCGGGCGGGCAGTTGGGCGTCGAGGAGCTCGGCGTCCGCGGTGGCGGCGTCGGCGCCGTGGCGGAAGGCGGTGGCGGCCTTGTCGGTGACGTTCCGGGCCTGCTCGACCGCGTCGAGGGCGGCCGGGTCCGGCGCGGCGGCGCGGCGTGCGGCGGCGGTCCGCTCGGCCTGCAGCGCGGTGACGAACTCGTCGACCGGGGCCAGGAGTTCGGCGTTGACGTCCTTGACCCGCTCGGTGTCGCCGATGCTGGAGGCCGTGGTCACCGCGGCGAAGCCCCACAGCGCCATCAGGGACACGATGGGCAGCATGAGCAGGGCGACGATCTTGGCCCGGACCGATCGGGGACGCAGCCGTTCCGTTGCGCGGGCGACAGACATGGGATACCTCTTCGAAAGTGTGCGGTGCGGCTGTGCGGACGTACGGCTCAGGCGGTCGCGCTGGTGGCGGGAGCGGGCGTGGCGGCGGTCGCGGTGGAGAGTTCGACCTCGCGCAGCAGTTCGGCGGCGACGGACTCGGCGCGCTTGCCGGTCGGGGAGAGCGCGACGTACGCGGAGGTCAGGAAGAGGAACGAGCCGAGCACGACGGCGAGCGGGAAGAGGAACTCGGTGGCCGTGGCCCCGGGCAGCTCGGCGCTGCTGGGCGCGAGGCTGACGTCGACGGCGTACATGGCGGTGTAGTGCATGCTGCTGACCGCGAGCCCCATGACGAGCGCGGCGGCGGTCGCGAGGACGGGACCGCGCACGATGAGGGTGAGGGTGAGCGCGGCGGTCGCGGCGACGACGGCGATCACGACGGAGGTGACGACGAGGAACGGGTCGTACACGACGGTGCCGTGCAGGTTGAGCGCGGCCATCCCGGTGTAGTGCATGGCGGCGACGCCCAGTCCGGTGCCGAGCCCGCCGAGCGCCACCGACGTGACGCGCGAGCGCCCGTACCCGGCGGTGAAGACGCCGGCACTGACGACGGCGATGGCGATGACGAGGCTGAGTACGGTGAGCGGGACGTCGTAGCGGATCGGGGTGCCCTCGACGCCGAAGCCCATCATCGCGACGAAGTGCATGGTCCAGATGCCGGAGCCGATCGCGAACGAGGCCAGCAGCAGCCAGTTCCGTTTCGAGGCGCCGTCGGCCTCCTGGGCCCTGACCGTGCACCGCAGGCCGAGCGCCGAGCCGACGCAGGCCATCACGTAGGAGAGGACGGGAGTGACCCATCCGGCGCTGAAATGGTCCATGTGTCCCACGGCGAAACCCCTCTCGCCCGCCGGGCGGAGAGCTCAGCGCGCACGTCGGAACCGCCGGTAACAGGGACCCGGGGGAACGAGATCGCGCCACTGCTTGCCGGAGGTCGGTGAGGGTTAAAGTACTGCGGTGTGGGTTACGGACCCGTTTGCACGCAAGTGCTTCACATACCCCTTACGGGGCCCGTACTTTCGCCGCCCACGCGGCTCATCCGCGCCTCACACCGCCCGGGCCGTCGTCGATCCGGGCAGCGGAACGTCCGATACGGCGGCGCTCCGTGCACCGCGGGCATGGCCGAAAAGTGTGCAAGAGGCGTTCAGCGAGACGCGGTTGACGGCGACGACCGTCCGCTGCGGCGGGTCACCGGGCCACCGCCAGGCAGTAGTCCTCGTCCGTGGCCAGGAGGGTGCGATGGGTGCCCTCGGCGGTGATGACACCGTCCTCCAGGACGAGGACACGGTCGGCGGCGTCCAGGAGGGCCGGGCTGCTGGTGATCACGATGGTGGTGCGTCCCCGGCGCAGCTTGGCGACGTTGCGCGCGATGAGTTGTTCGGTGACCGCGTCGACGGCTGTGGTCGGGTTGTGCAGGACGAGGACGTCGGTGTCGGCGGCGAGGGCGCGGGCCAGAGAGAGCCGTTGGCGCTGGCCGCCGGAGAGGTTCGCGCCGCGGTCGCGGACGGCGTGGTCGAGGCCTTCGCGGTGCAGGGCCACGACGTCGGTCAGCATGGACGCCTCGACGGCTTCGGGGATCATCCGGCTGGTGCCCGACGGGTCGATGTTCGTGCGGAGGGTACCGGCGAAGATCTCCCCGTCGTACGGGTTCACCAGCATGTGCTCGCGGACCGCCTCGACCGACAGGTCCGCGATCTCCTGCCCGCCGACCCGCACCACTCCCCCGTACGCGTGCGGCGGCACGCTCACGGCGAGGATCGACGCGAGGTCGGCCGCCGCCCGCGGCTGGTAGGCGGCGATCGCCACGAACTCGCCGGCGGTCACCTGCAACTTCAGCTTGCGCAGCAACCCGTACCGGACGCAGTCGATCTCGAGGTCCCCGCCCGCGGCCGGGCGCCGCGGTCCCGGGGTCGTCACCGGCGGCGCGGTCAGCACCAGCGCCATCCGTTCGGCCGAGGCGCGGGCCATCATCACGTACTTCGGCATCTCCGAGAACAGTTTGAGCGGTTCCATGATGAACTGCGCCAGACCCACGGCCATGACGAGTTCCCCGATGGTGATCCGGCCCTCGAACGCCAGCCAGCCCGCCGTCAGGGTCACGGCGGCGGCGAGGACCGCGTTGAGGGCCAGCGCGGTGCCCGCGTACACGCCGTTCACCCGGGCGACGGTGATCGCCTGGTGTTTCGCCTCCGTACTCACCTTCCGGTAGGACCGGAACGCCGCGTGGTTGCCGCCGAAGCCGTGCAGCGGGCGCAGGCCGATGATCAGGTCGGCGACCTTCGCGCCCGCCCGCGCCACCCGGGCCTGCTGTTCCTGGGTACTGGCGCCGATCCGCTTGGACATCACGCTCAGGATCGACAGGATCGCGACGGTTCCCACGATCACCAGCAGGCCGAGCCGGACGTCGGCCAGGCCCAGCGCGACGGCCGCGATCACGACCGCGACCAGCGAGCTGATCAGCAGCGGCACCACCTCGATGATGTCGGCGGTCTGGTCGGCGTCCTCGGTGGCGATGGTCAGCACCTCACCGGACTTGAGGTCGACGTCCCTGGCCACCGGCTGGAGTCCGCAGGACGCGACCCGCACCCGCCAGTGGTGCGCCTCGGTGGTGTTGGCCTTCTGCAGGATGCGCATCCCGAACCGCCACGACAGCGACACGGTCGTGATGATCACGGCGAGCGCACCGATGGACAGGGCGAGCGAGCCGAGGTTCCGGTCCCCCTTCATCGTGTGTTCGACGATCAGGCCGAGCGCGATGGGGAAGGCGGTCTCCCCCGCCTGGTACAGGCCCATGAGGACGGTGCCCCAGACCATGGCGCCCACGTTGCGGCGCAGTGCGGTCCGGAGGATGTCGGACCCCGGGTGGGGCCGCTGCGTGTCAGGAGTTGTCATCGTGGTGGTCATCGAGGTGGCGGGCAATCGCTTCCGGGGTTCGCAGGGTGAACAGGTCACGGATCGTGACCACGGGGCCGTACTCCCGGCGGAGCAGCCCGATCAGCCGCACCGCCAGCATGGAGTGTCCTCCGAGGGACACGAAGTCGCTCACCGCGCTCACCTCGTCGTCGTCCAGGTCCAGTGCCTCGGCGAAGAACTCGCACACCGTGGTCTCGGTCACGGTCTCGGGGCCGCGCTCCGCCGCCGTGGTCAGCGCGCCCAGCGGCTTGGCCTCCGGCAACGCCTTGGTGTCAGCCTTCCCGTTCACGGTGAGCGGGATGCTGTCGACCTGGGCGTAGTGCGTCGGGCGCAGGAAGTCCGGCAGCCCGGCGCCCACTTCGGCGGCGACCGCCGCCAGATCGGCGGCGCCGTCGAGCACGAGGTAGGCGGCCAGCCGGTACGCCCCGTCGACCTGAGGGTCGGGCTGGGCGACGGCGGCGACGAACCGCACCGCCGGGTGCGCCGCGAACGAGGCCTCCACCTCGCCGAGTTCGACCCGGTGACCGCGGATCTTGACCTGCTGGTCGGTGCGGCCCAGGTACATCAGGTTCCCGTCGGGCCGCCGGATCACCAGGTCCCCGGTGCGGTACATGCGCTCGCCGGGTGTGCCGAAGGGGCACGCGACGAAGCGGTGCGCGGTCTGGGCGGGCTGCCCGAGGTAGCCGCGCGCGATGCCGATGCCCGACACGTACAGCTCGCCGGGGACCCCGTCCGGCAGGGGCCGCAGCCACGGATCCAGCACGTACACGTCGGTGTTGTCGATCGCGACCCCCACCACCGGGTCCTGGCATTCGAAGGTGCCGACGCCGAGGGTGTTGATGGTGTATTCGGTGGGTCCGTACAGGTTGTAGCCGACAGTCCCCTCCGTCTCGGCGAGCCGCTGCCAGAGCGTCGGCGTGACGGCCTCCCCGCCCAGCAGCACCAGGGCCGGCCTCCGCGCCGGGTTGTCCAACAGCCCCTCGGCGACGAGCTGTTGTGCGTAGGTCGGGGTCACGTTGATGACGTCGATGCCGTGTTCGAGGCAGTACTCGACCAACCGGGGTGCGTCGCGGCGCAGTTCCTCGTCGCAGATGTGCACCTCATGGCCGTCGGCGAGCCACAGCAGCTCCTCCCACGACATGTCGAACGCGAACGACACGGTGTGCGCGATCCGGAAGACCCGGTGGCCGTGCTGCGCCAGCACCGGCTCGAAGATGCGGCGCTGGTGGTTGATCAGCATGTTGGTGAGCCCGGCGTACTCGGTCACCACGCCCTTGGGCTTCCCGGTCGATCCGGAGGTGTAGATCGTGTACGCGGGGTGCCGCAGGCGGTCCGGGTCGTCCGGCGCGAACGTGGGATACGGCTCGGCCTCGGGCAGCGGGCGGTCCAGCTCGATCAGGTCCACCAGATCCCCGGTCAGCCGGGGCGACACGGCACTCACGGTGAGGATGACCTCCGGGCGGGCGTCCGCGACGATCGCGGCGATCCGCTCGTCAGGGTGGTCCAGTTCCAGCGGCACGTACGCGGCGCCGACGCGCAGTACGGCGAACAGTGCCACGATCGAGTCGAGCGAGCGCGGGATCGCGAGGCCCACGGTCGTCTCGGGGCCGATGCCGCGCCGGGCGAGCACGCCCGCCACCGCTCGGCTGCGGTCCCGGAGGCCCGCGAAGGTCATGGTCTCGCCGTGGGCGACGAGCGCGACCCGCTGCGGGTCGCGGTCCGCCGCCCGGTCGAACCGGTCGACGACGGTGTCCGTGCCGACGTCCGTGCGCGCTTCCCGCGAGGGCCCCGGCCCCGGTCCCGGCAACGCACCGACCGGACCGGTCGTCCGGGCCAGGTCCTCGAGTACGCGCAGGTAGTCGTCGAGGAGACGACGAGCGCTCCCGGTGTCGCCGTCGCGGTGCTCCAGCTTGACCGTGAGCCGTTCGCCGGGCGTGACGACCCACGTGAACGGATAGTGGGTGGAGTCGTCGGCCTTGACCGAGGTGACGCCGTGCCGGGCGTTCATCTCGGCGAACGCGTCCAGGTCCAGGAAGTTCTGGAGCACGAACAGGTTGTCGAACAGGGTGTCGTGCCCGCTGGCCCGCTGGATCTCGCCGAGGCCCAGGTGCTCGTGCTCCATCGCCTCGACCCTGGCCGCCTGTACGGCCGTCAGGTACTCCCGGACGGTGTCGTCCGGCCGTGCTCGCGTCCACATGGGCACGGTGTTGAGCAGCACGCCGACGACCTCGTCCAGGCCCTCGCCCTCCCGGCCGGAGACGGTCACGCCGAACACGGCGTCAGCGCGGCCCGTGTGCGCGCCGAGCAGCAGGCCGAACGCGCCGGTCAGCACCGAGTTCAGGGTGACGCCGTGTGCCCTGGCCGCTTCCCGCAGCAGGTCCGACTGTTCGGCGGACAGGGTGTGCACGAGCGCGCGCGGCAGCTCGTCCGAGAGGGACGGCGCCGGTCCGGCGAGGAGCGTCGGGCCGGGGAGGCCGGCCAGGTGCTCCGCCCAGAAGCGTTCCGATACGGCGGGGTCCTTGGCGTCGAGCGCCCGGGCGTAGTCCTCGAAGCTCGGCGTGGCCGGGGCCGGGGCCGGTGTCTCGCCCGCGACGACGGCCCGGTAGGCGTCGAAGAGGTCCCGCAGCACGATCTCGCGGGACCAGCCGTCCCACAGCAGCAGGTGGTAGCTCAGCAGCAGGCCGTCGCGGCCCTCGGGCAGGCGCACCACGGTCACCCGGATCAGCGGCGGCTCCCCCGGGTCGAAGCCGGTGTCACGGTCCCGGGCACGCAGGGCCTCGACCTCCGCCTCCGTCCCCAACTGGACCGTACGGACGGTGACTTGCCGCCCGGCGCTGAGGACCTGGACCGGGTTCCCGTCGTCGTCCGTCGTGAAGCCGGCGCCCACGACGGGGTGCCGGGCGATCACGTACGCCATCGCCTCGGCCAGCGCGTCGGTGTCCAGGCGCCGGTCGAAGGTGAACCAGCTCTGGGCGACGTAGTGTCCGGCCGTGCCGGCCATCTGGGCCTGGAAGAACAGACCGCGCTGGAGCGGGGTGACCGGTGCCGTGCGCTCGGCCGTCGCGGAGGCGTCCGCGAGGTGTTCCAGTGCGCTCAGCCAGTGTCCGGTGATCTCGTCGGGGATGCCCTCGGCGAGGGTGAACGCCGCGTGCAGGCTTCCGGTGGCCGCGTCGGTCCACGCGTTGACCTCGACGGCGTACGGGCTGCCCTGGTCGCCGCCGGTGATGTGCGGCGCCTGGGACTCGCTGCCCCGGCCGAGGTAGTTGAACAGCACCTGCGGGCGGACTGTCAGCAGCGGGGCCGTCTGCGGGTTGAGGTACCGGAGTTGGCCGTAGGCGACGTGCGCGCACTCGTCCGGCTGGCGTTCGGCGACCTCGCGTGCCGCCGCGACGGGATCGGTGTGCGCGGTGAGCCGTACGGGGGCGATGGAGGTGAACCAGCCGACCGTACGGGTGTAGTCGTGGTGTTCCAGCGCGGGCACCCGGCCGTGCCGTTCCAGCTCGATCGCGAGATCGGTGGGCGACGGCTGGACACGGGTCAGCGCCGTGCGCAGGGCGCCGCACAGCAACTCGGTGAGACCGACACCGAATGCGGCGGGGGCGGTGCGGGTCAGGCGGTCGCTCGCTTCGGGCGCGAGCACGACCGTGGTCTCGCGCAGGCCCTCGACCTCGGGCAGCAGCGCGGGGGCCCCGAGCGTCGTCGCCCAGTGGCCGAGGCCGTCGATGACCTCGGTGGACCGGGAGTTCAGTGCTTCGGCGTATTCGGCGTAGGAGGTGGTCGGCGGTGCCAGGGTCTCCCCGCGCAGGGCGGTGGCCAGGTCGTCCAGCAGGACCAGCCAGGACACCGAGTCGACGGCCAGGTGGTGCACGGTGACCACCAGGGTCCGGCTCACCTCCAGCCACGAGAACGCGATGACGTCCCCGGACTCGGGGTCGAGCCGTCCGGCGGCCTCGTTCGCCGCCGTCGCCGCGTCGGTCGTGTCCGGTCGTACGACGGTGACCTCGCGGGCGGGTTCGGTGCGCAGCGCCCACACCCCGTGCTCGACGCGCAGCCGGAGCCGGAGGGCCGGGTGCGCGGCCACGACGGCGTTCGCGGCGCGCCCGGCGTCCGCGAACCCGGTGCCCTCGGGCGCCGTCAGCGCCCTGGCCTGGGCGAACCGGGCGAGGGATCCGCCGAGTTCCCGCTGGCGCAGGATGATCGGCGTGGGGGGCAGTGGGCCGTCCGCACGGCGGGCGGGCGCGGTCGCGGCGGCCCGCGGTGTGCGCGGTGCGCTGGTCGCCAGAAGTTCGGCGAGAGCGCGCGGGGTCTTGTACAGGAACACGTCCCGTGGCGCGATCGGCAGGCCGAGCGCCCTGGCCCGGTTGATCACGGTGATGGCGACGATGCTGTCGCCTCCGGCGCGGAAGAAGTCGGTGTCGGCGTCCACGGCGGTGCCGGGCAGGGTGTCGGCGAAGATGCCGACCAATGCGCCGAGTGCGGAGTCGTTCGCGGCCGCCGGAATGTCGTCCGGTGTCCGTGCGGCCCGCTCGGTCAGCGCCTTGCGGTCCAGCTTGCCGTTGACCGTCAACGGCAGCGCGTCGACCGGCAGCACCCGGCCCGGCACCATGTGCACGGGCAGCTTCGCGGACAGCGACTCGACGAGGTCACCGGGCACCCGGCCCACGACGTGTGCGACCAGGTGGTCGCCGCTGTCCGCCACGGTGACGGCCACGTCGACCACGCCGTCGAGTTCCCTGACCGCGGCCTCCACCTCGCCCAACTCGATCCGGAAGCCCTTGAGCTGGACCTGGTCGTCGGCGCGGCCGGCGAACTCCAGCTCGCCGTCGAGGGTGCGGCGGGCGAGGTCGCCCGTGTGGTACATCCGGGAGCCGTCGCCGGCGAACGGGTTCGCCACGAACCGGCCCGCGGTGAGCCCCGGCCTGCCCAGGTAGCCGAGCGACACCTGGTCGCCGGCGACGTAGATGGCTCCCACCCGGCCCGGCGGCACCGGCCGGAGCCGGTCGTCGAGCAGGTAGGTGACCAGGCCGGGGATCGGACCGCCGATCGGACTGACGTCGTCCCCGTCGAAGTCCTCGTCCGTCAGCACCCGGTGGGTGACGTGGACGGTGGTCTCGGTGATGCCGTACATGTTGACCAGCTCGGGCGCACCGGTGCCGTGCCGCTCGACCCAGCCGCGCAGCCGCCCGAGGTCCAGCGCCTCGCCTCCGAAGATGATCCGGCGCAGGGCGGTGACCGGCTCGTCGGCATGCCGGTCGGCCTCGATGAACTGGTAGAACGCCGACGGCGTCTGGTTGAGCACGGTCACCGAGCGCTCGCGGACCAGCCGGTGGAAGTCGACCGGGGAGCGGGTCAGCGCGTAGTCCGGGACCAGCAGCTCACCGCCGTGCGCCAGCGCGCCCCACAGTTCCCAGACCGCGAAGTCGAAGGAGAAGGAGTGGAACTGGACCCACACGTCGTGCGGGCCGAACTCCATGTCGGGCCGGGTGTTCGCGAGCAGGGTCACCACGCTGGAGTGCGGGACGACGACACCCTTGGGACGGCCGGTCGATCCGGAGGTGTAGATCACGTACGCGGGGTCGTGCCGGCCGGCCTCGGCCGCGGTGGTGTCCCCCACCGGCAGCTCGTCCCCCTGTACGAGCACGCGGGCCGGGACGCCCGCCCGGGCCAGCAGTTGCGTGAAGCGGTCCCGCTGCTCACGCTCCACGAGGACGACCTGCGGAGCGGCGTCGGCGAGGATGTACTCCAGCCGTTCGTCCGGGTAGGCCAGGTCCAGCGGTACGTACGCGCCGCCCGCGGTGACGATCGCGACCAGGGCGACGACCTGTTCGACGGAGCGCGGGACGGCGACGGCGACCCGCTGGCCCGGCCCGACACCGGCCCCGCGCAGGACGGCCGCCAACTCGTTCCTCGCGTCCGTCAGTTCGCCGTAGGTCAGCGACCGGGTGCCGCCGTCGAGGCCGCACTGGGTGACGGCGGTGGCGGCCGGGTCGCGGCGCGCGGCGGCGTCGAACAGGCCGCCCAGGGTCGTCGGAGTGATCCGCGCGGGACGCCGGTCGCTCACGGGCGCCAGGTCGTCGACCAGGGCGTCCGGCCGGGTGAGCAGGCCGGTGAGGGTCGAGGTGAACGTGCGCAGGATCGTCCGGGCGCTCGCCTCCCGCAGCAGCTCACCGTCGTAGATCAGCTGGAAGCGCGGACGGCCGTCGAGCGTGCGCTCCACCACCAGCGTCAACGGGTAGTGCGGGGCTCCCTCGTTCGCGATGCCGGTGATGACCAGCGTGTCGTCGGGTCCCCGCAGGGCGTTCACATCGGTCGCCACGTCGAACACCACGAGGGTGTCGAACAGTGAGCCGGCGCCGGCCTGGCGGCCGATCCTCGCCAGTGAGACGTGCTGGTGCGGCAGCACCGCGCCCTGGTGCGCCCGCACGGAGGCCAGCAGCTCGCGGGAGGTGGTCGTGCCGGCCCACCGGGCGCGTACGGGGATCGTGTTGATGAACAGACCCACCATGTCCTCGATGCCGCTCACGTCGGCGTCGCGTCCGGACACCGTGGAGCCGAACACCACGTCCGTGCCGTGCAGGAGGCCGCCCAGCGTCACCGCCCAGGCGCTGTGCACGGCCACGCTCAGCGGCACACCGGCCGACCGGACGGCCGCGTCGAGGTCGTCCCCCGGCTCCACGGCGGTGTCGGCGAACCGGTCGGAGGGGGTGTGCCCCTCGGCGACCAGCGACGGGCCGGGCAGCTCGGCGAGCTCCTCGCGCCATACGCGGTCGCTCTCGTCCTCGTCGCGCCCGGCGAGCCAGTGCACGTAGTCGGGGAAGCCGCCGAGCGGGTGACGGGTGCCCGGCGCGTGGTACTCGGCCAGCAGCGCGCGGAGCATCGGCGGCACCGACCAGCCGTCGGCGATGATGTGGTGCACGGTCTGCACCAGCACGTTCCGGCCGGAGCCCGCGCGGATGAGCGTGTACCGCATGAGCGGGCCGGTGGCCAGGTCGAACCCGGCGCGGCGGTCCCGCTCGGCCAGGTCGCGTATCTCGTCGTCGGTGATGCCGGGACGGTCCAGCGTGGTGAAGGGCGCCTCCACGCCGCTCTCCAGCACGGAGACCACACGGCCGTCGGCGAGGGATACGAACCGGGCGGCCAGGTTCGGGTACAGGGTGAGCAGCCGGGTGGCCGCCGCCGCGAGCCGGCCGGCGTCCACGTCGCCGTCCAGGGTGAGCAGTTGCTGCTCGACGTAGGCACCCGCCGAGTCGTCGTCGAAGACCGAGTGGAAGTACAGGCCCTCCTGCAACGGGGTCAGCGGCAGGATGTCCCGCAGCGCCGGTCCGTCCAGGGCGTCGACGTCGGCCTGCGTCAGCCGCACCAGGGCGAAGTCACTGGGAGAGTGGCCGCCCTGGTCGAGCGCGGCCAGTTGGGCGAGGGCCGTCCGGAAGTAGGCGCCGAGGGTCGTGATGTCCTGGTCGGTGAACATCCCGTCGGGCCAGGAGATGGTGGTGACCAGCTCGTAGTCGCCGCCGTCCGGGGCGGGTTCGGCGATCGCGTTGAACTCCAGGGCACGTGGCAGGCGCATCCTCGGGTCGCGCTTCTCGCCCAGCTGTCCGGTGGTCCTGGCGAGTTGCCAGTCGCCCGAGGCGCCCGCGTCGAAGCGGCCCAGGTAGTTGAACAGCACCTGCGGTGCGGGCGCGTCGAACTCGGTGTGGGTCAGGTAACGCAGGGCGCCGTAGGAGACGCCGTTGTCGGGCACCCGGGCGAGGTCTTCCTTGACCGCCTTGAGTGCGGCGGCCAGGTACTCGGGTGCGGTGAGGTCGGCCGCCGCGCCGCAGTCCACGGTCACCGGGAACAGGGTGGTGAACCAGCCCACGGTCCGCGACAGTTCCGGCTCGAAGCCGGCGGTGCCCGCCACGAACTGCCCTTCACGGCCGTGGCCTTCGAGTTCGATGTGCGCGAACGTCTGGTCCTGTCCGAGGTCGCGGCGCCACCGGGCGAGGGTGACGGCGAGCGCGGTCAGCAGGACGTCGTTGACGCCGGCGTGGAACCTCGCGGGAATCCCGCCCAGCAGCGCGGCCGTGACCTCGGGTCCGACCGAGACGGTCCGCACCCGCTCCCTGGCGACCGTGTCGGCTTCGGACAGCGGGCGCCTGCCCACCGGTTGGTCCACTCCCGGCAGGGAACCCCGGAAGTAGGAACTGTCCGCGTCGAAGGCCGCGCGCTCCAGCAACTGCGTCCAGCGCCGGAACGACGTGCCCACCGGGGGCAGTTCGATCGGCGCGCCCGAGGCGAACTGCCGCCACGCCGTGGCCAGGTCCTCCATCAGGACCCGCCAGGACACGCCGTCGATCACCACGTGATGGGCGACCACGACCAGTTGCCGTGCCTCGCGGCGCCAGACGGCACGCAGCATCACGCCGCCCGCAGGGTCCAGTTCCCCGGTGGCGAGCGCGACGCACTCGTCGAGCGGCCGGTCGCTCTCCTGCCACCCGGCCGCGGCCTGGCCCGCCTCCGGGATGGCGAAGCTCCAGCGGTCGCCGCGCACCAGCTTGGCGCGCAGCATGTCGTGCCGGCCGACCACGGCGGCGAGGATCCGGTCGAGGGCGCCGGCGGTCAGGTCGGCCGGGGTGTTCAGCACCACGGACTGGACGAAGCCGTCGATCGCGTCCGTGGTCTCGCCGAGCCACTGCACGATGGGCGATCCGACGACGGACCCGGTCGCGACGTCGGCGTGGTCCACGGTGGAGACGTCCTCACGGCCGGCCACCGCCGCCAGCGCTCCCGCCGTGCTGTGGGTGAAGATCTGCCGTGCCGTGACGTGGAGACCCGCCTCGCGCAGCGCGCTCAGCAGCGAGATCGCGAGGATGCTGTCCCCGCCGAGCTGGAAGAAGTCCTGGTCGACACCGACCTCGTCCAGCCGCAGAACGGACGCGACCGCCGCGCACACCGCGCGCTCGTTCTCGGTGCCGGGCGGTATGAGGGAGCCCGTCCCGATCGTGGGCTCCGGCAACGCGTTCCGGTCGAGCTTGCCGTTCGCGGTGAGCGGGAACTCCCGCATCACGACGATGTGGGCGGGCACCATGTACTCCACCATGTGCTCGGCGGCCCACGCCTTGACCTCGTCCGCCCGCAGGTCCTCGCTCCCGGCGGCCGGGATCACGTATCCCACCAGATAGGTGCCGCCGGCCGTGTTCTTCTTCGCGACGACGCAGGTGTGCCGTACCCCGGGGTGCTCGCCGAGACCGACCTCGACGTCCTCGATCTCCAGCCGCATTCCGCGGATCTTGATCTGGTTGTCGGCCCGGCCGAGGAAGTCCAGCGAGCCGTCCGGGGCGAAGCGCGCGAGGTCACCGGTGCGGTACAGCCGGGACCCGTCGTCGGCGAAGGGGTTGGCCACGAACCGGGAGGCCGTCAGGCCGGGCGCGCCCACGTACCCGCGTCCCAGGAGGAAGCCGCCCACGTACAGCTCGCCGCCGACCCCGACCGGGACCGGGCGCAACTCGTCGTCCAGGACGTACAACTGGGTGTTGGGGTTGGCCTTGCCGATCGACGTCGACAGGCGTTCCGCCGCACCCCGGTAGATGACGTGTGAGACGCCGATCGTCGTCTCGGCGGGGCCGTAGCCGTGGTACATGGGGATGTCGAGCCGGGTGCGGAACCGCTCGTACAGCTCCGGGGTCAGCACCTCGCCGCCGCACCACACGTGCCGCAGGCTGTCCAGCTGCCCGGAGTCGCCCGCGATCTCCAGCAGCACGTCCAGCATGGACGACACCAGGTAGGTGAAGGTGACGCGGTGTTGGGCGATCACGCTCAGCAGGTGGTGCGGGTCGCGTTCGCCGCCGGGCCGCAGGACCACCAGCCTGCCGCCGGACACCAGCGGCAGGAAGATCTCGTTGATGGAGATGTCGAAGGACAGCGGCGCCTTGAACAGCGACGCGTCGTCGTGGCCGAAGCGCAGGATCTCGTCGACCTGCCACAGCAGGCGCTCGCTGATCGCTTCGTGCCGGATCATCGCGCCCTTGGGCCGCCCGGTCGAACCGGACGTGAAGATGACGTAGGCCAGGGCCGCGCCGGGGACGGTGACCCCGGTCCCCTCGGTGGGGCAGGAACCGAACCGCCAGTCGCCGAGGTCGACGGCCACGGCCTCCGGTTCACTCGGGTCGTGCTCGCCCGAGTCGTTGAGCTGCAGCACGACCCGGGCGTCGTCGATGACGACGGCCCGGCGCGCGGCGGGCCACTGCGGATCGAGGGGGACGAACGCGCATCCCGCCTGGAGCACGCCGAGCAGCCCGATCACCATGTCGGCGGAGCGGCCCAGGGAGATGCCGACGACCTGTTCGGCGGTGAGTCCGCGTTCGATCAGATGGTGGGCCAACTGGGCCGACAGGTCGGCTGCCTGACGGTAAGTCAGCAACCGGTGCTCGTCGACGACGGCGACGGCGTCCGGCCTGGTCCGCGCCTGCTCGCGGAACATCTCCACGATGGTCGGGCGGACCCGGTCGGCCCGGGTGTCGTTCCACTCGGCCAGGGCCGAGAGCCTGGCCGCCGGTCCGGACGGGCCGATGGTGCCGATGGGCCGGTCCGGGAAGTCGGCCAGGTCGTCCAGCGCGAGCTGCGCCTCGGCCGGCACCACGTCCTGCGGGACGGCGATGCTCCAGCCGCTCCCGCCGTCCGTGCCGACCGCCCAGCCGCCGGGCCCGTCCCCGCCGTTGTCGACCCACCCGAGGACGTCGGCGAAGAGCGTGCCGGGGGTGAGGTCGATGCCCGCGGGGCTCCGGCCGGTCGCCCAGTACGACAGCCCGATCGCGCACGCTCCGGCGATGGTCCGGTCGGAGAAGTCGCCGGTTCGCCGGCGCACGTCGGCCAGTCGCGCGGGAGAAAGCAGTACGAGACGAGCGCTCGGTTCCACCATCGAAGACTCAGCGCCCCTTCCAAGGCATGAAAGTTGGCCCAACCTGCTCAGGGATGTACTCGGGGTGACTAACTACCTTCTCGCCAGGCCCGCCACAGCCGCGCATAGCGGTCGCCCAGCGCCACCAACTCCTCGTGCGTTCCCTGCTCCACGACGCGTCCCGCGTCCAGCACGGCGATCCGGTCCGCCGCCATCGCCTGGGTCAGCCGGTGCGCCACGAACAGCGTGGTCCGGCCCGCGCACGCGGCCACGACGGCCCGCTCCAGTGCGGCGGCGCCCTCGCTGCCGGCCTCCGCGGTCGACTCGTCGAGCACGACCACCGGCGCCCGGCCCAGCACCAGCCGGGCCAGGGCGATCTGGGCGACCTTGGTGACGTCCAGGCGCTCGCCGCCCTCGCCGACCAGGGTGCTGAGCCCGTCGGGCAGCGCGTCGACCCAGGCGTCGGCGCCGACCGTGCGCAACGCGTCCGTCAGCTCGGCGTCGGTCGCCTCCGGCGCGGCCAGCCGCAGGTCGTCGGCGAGCGGACCGGAGAACACGTGCGTCTCCTGCGTCAGGATGCTCACCAGGGCCCGCGCCCCGGCCTCGTCCAGACCGGCGAGGTCGGTCGGCCCGACGCGCACCGAGCCGGCCTGCGGTGTTCCGATGCCCGCGATCAGCGCGGCCAGGGTCGTCTTGCCCGCGCCCGTCGCCCCCACCAGCGCGAGCGAACCGCCGGCCGGGATCGTCAGGTCGACGTCCCGCAGGACCGGTTCCTCGCTGCCGGGATAGCTGAACGTCAGCCCCCGCACGGTCACCGGGTAGGCCGCGGCGTCCGCCGCCGTGACGGTGGCGTCGCCCACCAGCCGGTCCTCCGCGGCCTCCCCCAGCACCCCGACCAGCCGGGTCAGGCTCGCCCCCGACTTCTGCGCCTCGTCGAAGGTGAACATGATGGAGCCCAGCGGGGTGAACAGCCGGTGGAACATCAACGGCGCCGCCGACACCTCGCCCAGGCTGGCGGCATCGGCCTCCAGCAGGGCGTACCCCACCACGATGATCAGGACCAGGCCGATGAACTCGGCGCGGTTCTCCCTGCCGACGAACCGGCCGAAGAACCGGAACACCTCGATACCCAGTTCGCGCACCCGCCACGACTCACTGGTGACTTTCTCGCGGAAGGCGCCCTCAAGACGGTAGGCCCGGACCGTGTCGATACCGTTCAGACCGCTCATCAACGCCTGCGCGCGGTCGGCCTGGGCCACCCGCTGCTTCCGGTAGAGCGGGGCGGACCGGGGGAGGTACCAGCGCAGGGCCAGCGCGTACGCGGGCAGCGCGCCGGCGCCCGCCAGGCCGAGCCGCCAGTCGAGGCCGAACATGCCGCCCGTGGCGATGACGACCAGCACGCCCGCCGAGAACACCGTGGGCACGGCCGTCCGGATGCCCTTGGAGATCACGGCCACGTCGTCGCCGACCCTGGACAGCACGTCCCCGCGGCCGACCTGCTCGATGCGTGCGCTCGGCATCCCGAGCACCGCCCGTACGGCGCCTTCCCGCAGCCGCGCGAGCAGATCCGCGCCCAGCCTCCCGATCAGGTAGGTCGACACAGCGGTGGCCGCCGCGCCGAGCAGCGCCGCGGCCACCATCCACACGCCGACCGTGACCAGGACGGAGCGCGACTCGCCCTCGACGACCCCGTCGACCACCCGGCCGAGCAGGAGCACCGGGAGCACCTGGAGCGCCGCCCCGGCCACCGTGGTGAGCACGGTGGCCGCGGTCAGCCACGGCACCTCGCGGCAGTGCGCCGCGACCCATCGGCCGGCCTCGCGTCCGGTCGCCGTGCGCAGGGTGGCCGGGGCGACGCGCGTGTCGGTGGTGCTCACACCTACTCGGCCGACTTGACGAGTTCGTCGATCGCGTACGGCATGGAGAGCAGGGTGCCCTGGGAGATGGCCGCGCCGACCGCCGGGCCCTCGCTGTCCAGCAGGTACGACACGTTGCCCTTCTTCACAGCGTCCAGGTTGGTGAACAGCTTGAACTTCTTCAGGGCGTCCGTGTCCGCCTTGTCGTTGATGACGAAGATGTGGTCGACGTCGATCAGGTCGATGCGCTCAGGAGAGAGCTTGGTGTAGAAGCTGCCGTCCGCGACCTTGTCGATCTCGGTCTGGTACTTGAAGCCGATGCCCGACACCAGTCGTCCGCGCACGTCGGTGGAGGTGAACGGCGCCACGGAGTCCTCGTACCAGGACAGCGCGACGGCGGTCTGGTCCGCGAACGCGGGGTGCGCCTCCTTGGCGGCGTCGAGCCGGCCCTGGATGCCCTCCACCATCTTCTCGCCCTCCTCGGCCTTGCCGAGTGCCTTGGCGATGTGCAGCGCGTTGTCCTGCCAGGGCGCGCTGAACGGCTCCTTCTCGGCCTTGGTACGGCCCACCGTCGGAGCGATCTTGGACAGCTTGTCGTAGGCCGCCTGGTCGACCTCGGAGTACACGGCGATGATCAGGTCCGGCCGCAGGGCGGCGATCTTCTCGTAGTTGGGGCCGGAGTCACCGTTCTTCATGATGACCTCGGGCTTCGTGTCGCCCCACTTGTCCTTCACCCAGGGCCACTGGGTGTTGATGTCGGGGGTCTTGCCCGGCGGATTCGGGTACTGGTCGACCATGCCGACCGGCTTGATGCCGAACGCCAGGATGGTCTGGTCGTCCGTGTAGCCGACGGAGACGACCCGCTTCGGAGCTTCGGTGACCTTCGTGGTTCCGAACGCGTGCTCCACGGTGACCGGGAACGCGCCGGCGGGGGCGGTCGTGGTGCTGTCGCCCGCTTTGTCCGAGTCGGACGAGTCGGACGAGTCGGACGAGTCGGAACCGCATCCCGCGAGGAGGCCGACGCCGAGGGTCGCGGCGGACACGACCGCCGCCAGCCGCCGCCGGGATCTCTTGAGCGTCGTTCGATGGAGGAGCATTCGAAGTCCCTTGCTGTCGCGCTGTCCGCTGCGCCCCCGTCTAAGGGCAGGCAAACCTTATCGTGCGCAGGTGAGGTTAGCCTAGCCTAACTTTTGTAACTTTCTGAGAACTCAGCCGAGTTGGACGTGTGTGCGACCGATCGGCACGATGAGCGGCCGGTCGCCCACCGGATCGTCGATCACCCTGGCCCGCAGTCCGAACGCCTCGTGCAGCAACTCGGCGGTGATCACGTCACGCGGGTGCCCCTGGGCCAGGATCGCCCCCTCCCGCATCACGACGAGGTTGTCGCTGTAGCGCGTGGCCAGGTTGAGGTCGTGCAGCACCATGACCACGGTGCACCCCGACTCGTGCAGGTCGTCCACCAGGTCGAGCACGTCGATCGCGTGGGCCAGGTCCAGGTAGGTGGTCGGCTCGTCGAGGAGCAGCAAATCGGTTCCCTGGGCCAGGGTCATCGAGATCCACACGCGCTGGCGCTGGCCGCCGGACAGCGAGTCGACCGGACGGTCGGCCAGGTCGGACACCCCGGTCATGGCCAGCGCCCGCTCCACGACGGCGGCGTCGTCCGACGACCACTGCCGCAGCCAACTCTGGTGCGGATGGCGGCCCCTGGCCACCAGGTCCGACACCGTCAGCCCCTCCGGCGCCACCGGTGCCTGCGGCAGCAGGCCGAGCTTCTTCGCCACGTCCCGGGTCCTGAGCTTGACGATGTCGTCGCCGTCCAGCACGACCGTCCCCCTGGTCGGCTTGAGCAGCCGTGACAGGGTCCGCAACAGGGTCGACTTCCCGCAGCCGTTGGGTCCGATGATCGTGGTGATCACCCCGGGCGGTATCGCCACGTCAAGACCGTCGATGACCATCCGGCCGCCGTACCCGACCGTGACGCCCCTGGCCGCCAGGCGGGAGGCGTCATCGACCGCGGACTCGACCCCGGACTCGATCCCGGTGATGGGCTGAGCGACCACAAGGCCCCCTTGTTTAGGCTTGCCTTACTTTGTATCAGCTATCTGAGGTTCGCCCGCACCAGCAGATAGACGAGGAAGGGGCCGCCGATCGCGGCCGTGACCACGCCGACCGGGAGACCGATCGGCAGCGCCGTGCGCGCGACCAGGTCCGCGCCGATCAGCAGCAGCGCTCCCACCAGGCCGGAGGCCACCATCGGCGGTGTCGGGCACCGCGCCAGACGCATCGCCACCTGCGGCGCCACCAGCGCGACGAACGGGACCGGGCCCGCCGCGCTCACCGCCACGGCGGCCAGCAGGACGGCGCACAGCAGCAGCACGGCCCGCACCATCGCGTACCGGACGCCGAGGCCCGCGGCGACCTCGTCGCCGAAGTGCATCGGCTTGAACTGGAACGCGGCACACGACACGACGACCAG
The DNA here is from genome assembly GCF_055578365.1 of Streptomyces sp. NPDC033131. Lineage (NCBI taxonomy): Bacteria > Bacillati > Actinomycetota > Actinomycetes > Kitasatosporales > Streptomycetaceae > Streptomyces > Streptomyces sp. NPDC033131. Next base: position 175,731 of record NZ_JBVIPA010000008.1, on the reverse strand, counting down.
GAGGGCGAGCGAGCACCACAGTGCCACCCACACCTCGTCCCACGACCGGTTGTCCAGCGAGCCGACCAGCCACGCCTGGGCCCGGGCCACGTCCCTGATGTCGGCCGTGACCAGCAGCCAGGTCGTGATCGCCTCCATCACGGCGCTCACCGAGATGCCGATGAGGATGAGCCGGAAGCCGTCGACGCCCCGCCGCCATGCCAGGAAGTACACGAGCAGTCCGGTGCCGAGACCGCCCGCGAGCGCCGCCGAGGACAGGCCCACGGCGTTGACGATCGCCGCGGAGGTGCCGCCCGACACCGTCACCAGGAACACCGAGACCGCACTGGCGCCCCCGGTGATCCCCAGAATGTCCGGGCTGGCCAGCGGATTGCGCGCGATGGACTGCGTGATCGCCCCGGACACCCCCAGCGCGATGCCCACGACGAGCCCGGCCAGGGCACGCGGCATCCGCAGGTCCATGATCACGAACTCGTCGACCCGCTCACCGCCGCCGAAGATCGTGGGGATCACCCGGGACAGGCCGATGGGGAAGTCCCCGACGCCGATGGACAGGCAGAACACCAGGAAGGTCGCCGCCGCCAGCAGCAGCGTGACGAGCACGAGCCAGGGGCGCCATACGAACGACACCTGGCCGAGCCGCACGCCCGGCGCCACCGATGGCTTCACGTCTGTCCCGTCCGGCTTCACTTCTTTCCCGTCCGGCCTCAACTCTGTCCCGCTCATGCGTTCTTGAACTTTCCGCGCCACACCAGAACCGCGAAGAACGGGGCGCCGAGGAGGGCCACGACGACACCGGCGTCCAGCTCGCCCGGCCGCACCACCAGGCGCCCCACGATGTCGCAGACCAGCAGGACGATGGCTCCGAGCAGCCCCGCGTACGGCACGAGCCAGCGATAGTCCGGCCCGGTCAGATAGCGGGCCACGTGGGCCACCATGAGCCCGATGAACGCGATGGGGCCGCACGCGGCCGTCGCCGCGCCCGCCAGCAGGGTGATGGCGACGATGCCGACGGTCCGGCTCAGCGCGATGTTCGCTCCGAGCCCCCGCGCCACGTCATCGCCCAGGTTGAGCAGGTTGATGGTGGGCAGCGTGGTCAGCGCCAGCACCAGCCCCACCGCGATGAACGCGGTCACCGGCCAGATGACGTCGAATCCGACACCGGCCACCGAGCCCGCGTTCCAGAACCGCAGCGCGTTCAGCGACGCCTGGTTGGACAGCGCGACCGCCGTGGTCATCGCCATGAGGAACACCGTGATCCCCTGCCCGGCCAGTGCCAGGGTCAACGGGTTGCCGGCCCCCCGGCCGATGCTCGCCAGACCGAACACGACGACACCGGCGACCGCCGCACCCAGGAAGGCGAACCAGACGTACTGGAACGGGTTGGAGAACCCGAACACGGCGATCACCGACACCACGGCGAACGAGGCGCCGGTGTTCACCCCCAGCAGGCCGGTGTCGGCGATCGGGTTGCGCGTGTAGCCCTGGATCAACGCGCCGGCGACCCCCAGGGCGACGCCGGCCACGATCGCCAGCACCGTCCGGGGCACCCGTACGGTCTGCACGATGAGCCTGATCTCGGTGAGCCGCTGGTCGGCGTCCGGCGCCGCGAACAGTCCCTGCCACACCTCGGCGGGACTGAGCGCGCGCGCACCGACGGCCAACGACACCGTCCCCACGGTCACGAGGATCACCGCCAGCATGCCCAGACCCACAACCCGCCGCCGACGGGCCTGTGTCGTACTCGTGGGCGCGGGGCGCTCCACTGCAGTCGTGCCCATGTCGATGTACGTTATCCCTTTGCTTGCACGGGGGTTGCACAGTGCCGCGCCTGCCGGGTCCGGTGCCACCGGCGGGGCTCGGCGGGGGGCGGGACCGGTGGCGGGCTAGCGGGCGGTGCTGCCGATTCCGTCGGCGACCGGCCGGGCCTGGCCGGGCGCGGACTCGGCGCCCTGGCCGAGGACCGAGTCCAGGATCTCGCCGACCCTGATCGCGGTGTTGGACAGCAGCGAGGACGTGATGCCGTGCGTGTGCTCCGTGCCGCCCTGGAGGTAGATGCCGCAGCGCAGGTCGGGTTCCGTCGCGATGCGGTAGTCGCGCTCGACGCGGACGCGGCCCTCGTCGTCGCGCAGGCAGCTGTCCGCGACCTCGCCGAGGAGGCCGATGGGGTCGGCGGGGCTGTAGCCGGTGGCGAAGACCACGACGTCCGCGTCCAGGGCGGTCTCCTCGCCGGTGACGAGGGAGGTCACGGTGGCACGGACCTTGTCGGGTGTCTCCTTGACGTCGGTGAGCCGGGACACGTTGAGGAAGCGCAGCCGCTCGGTGCCGAGGACCTTCTCCCGGTACATCTGCCCGTACAGGTCGTCGATCAGGTCGATGTCCACCACGGAGTAGTTGGTGTTGCCGTGATAGTCCATCAGCCGGCGCTTGACGTCCTCGGGTGCGGCGAAGTACTGGTCGACCGCCTCGGGGTCGAAGATCCGGTTGGCGAAGCTGCTGTCGTCGGCCGGGCTGTAGCCGTAGCGGGAGAAGACCGCGCAGACCTCGGCCTCGGGGAAGCGGCGGTGCAGGTAGGCGACGTTCTCGGCGGCGCTCTGCCCGGCACCCACGACGACGAACCGGGAGGGCGAGGTGCCCTCCAAAGCGTCGACCTTCGCCAGCAGTTCGGAGTTGTGCCAGACGCGGTCGCCGCGTTCCACGCCCTCGGGCATGAGGGGACGCAGGCCGGTGCCGATGACGAGGTTGCGGGCCCGGTGCACCGCGAGCCCCTCCCCCGACCGGACCGTCACGTCCAGGTACTCCACGGCTCCGTCACGGACGACGGGCGCGACGCCGACGACCTCGTGGCCGTAGGAAACCATGTCGTCGACCTTGGCGGCGGCCCACTCCAGGTAGTCGTGGAACTCCACCCGCAGGGGGAAGAGGTTCTTGTGGTTGATGAAGTCGATCAGCCGTCCCTTGCTCTGCAGGTAGCACAGGAAGCTGAACTCGCTGGCCGGGTTCCGGAGCGTCACCAGGTCCTTGAGGAAGGACACCTGCATGGTCGCGTCGTCGATCAGCATGCCTCGGTGCCAGCCGAAGCGGGGCTGCTGCTCGAAGAAGTGAGCGGTGATCGCCTCCTGCCCGCCGACGCGTGCGTTGTGCTCGCTGAGCGCGATCGCCATGGCCACATTGGACGGTCCGAAGCCGATACCAAGGAGGTCGTGGACGGGTGGTACGTCACCAGGAAGAACCTGCGACATGTCACTCCCATCGTGCGGGGCAGTCACCTGCCGGGCGTGGGGAAAGCACGAAAAGTGGCACGCCGACGGAGCGACTTGCCGAGAACTTAGGTGAGCCTAAGCTAAACCCGCGGGGGTGTCGATAGGGCGAAACGGACAACGGGGAGCCGATCCGTCTCGCCAACTCGGCTGCCACACAAGACTATTGCAAACTAAGGTAAGCCTTGCTTTACTACTCAGGTCAATCCCTGCTCTGAGGAGGAACCCCCCATGCGGGTCGCCATGCTCGGTTACCAGACGTGGGGGCACCGCACCCTGCAAGCCCTCCTGGACTCCGACCACGACGTGGTACTCGTCGTGACGCATCCCAAGAGCGAGCACGCGTACGAGAAGATCTGGAGCGACTCCGTCGCCGACCTCGCCGAAGAGCACGGCGTGCCGGTGCTGATCCGCAACCGCCCCGACGACGACGAGCTGTTCGAGCGTCTCAAGGAGGCCGACCCGGACATCATCGTGGCGAACAACTGGCGGACGTGGATCCCCCCGCGCATCTTCGACCTGCCCCGCCACGGCACCCTGAACGTGCACGACTCGCTGCTGCCGAAGTACGCCGGCTTCTCCCCGCTGATCTGGGCCCTGATCAACGGCGAGCCCGAAGTGGGCGTCACCGCGCACATGATGAACGACGAACTCGACGCCGGCGACATCGTCCGGCAGGAGGCGGTGCCCGTCGGACCGACCGACACCGCCACCGACCTCTTCCACAAGACCGTCGACCTCATCGCCCCGGTCACCATCGGCGCACTCGACCTCATCGCCGCCGGGCAGACCGAGTTCACCCGGCAGGACCGGTCCCAGGCGAGCTTCTTCCACAAGCGGTCCATCGAGGACAGCCGCATCGACTGGACCTGGCCGGCCGCGGACCTCGAACGCCTGGTCCGCGCCCAGTCCGAGCCGTACCCCAGCACCTACACCTTCCACAAGGGCAAGCGGCTCGAGGTCCTTGCCGCCGTGGTCTCCCAGGGCCACTACGGCGGTACGCCCGGCCGGATCTTCTATCGCGAGGGCGACGGCGTGGTGATCGTCGCCGGAGCCGATGCCCGCACGGGCCGCAACAAGGGCCTCGCCATCACGCGCGTACGCACCGAGGACGGCCGGGAGTTGCCCGCGGCGGAGTACTTCACCTCCATGGGCGGCTACCTGACCAGCCGCCCCTGACGGGCCGGCCCCTCAGGCACCGGGCCGCCGGCCCGCCGTGAGCAGATGCCCGCTGGCTCCGAGCAGCGTCGGCTCGGACTCGATGCGCCGGGTCGCCGCCAGGACGGCCTCGCGGCGTTCCGGGTCGTCCAGCCAGTCCTCGACGCCACCCATGAGCCAGGCCACGCCCTCGACGCCGTACTGGCGCCCGACGGTGAACCCGGCCTCGGTGAACTCGGCCGGCGCCTCTTCGGGGCGGGCGAAGTAGGCGACGGTGAACAGGCCGTCCTCGGCGTGGTGATGGTGCCGGCCGTCCACCGTGACGGCGTCGGTGCGTTCGCGGTGCAGGGGCGTGAAGTAACGCTCCTCGCGCAGCACGTCGTGCAGACCGGCGAACCGGTTGATGGTGGCCGCGACCACCAGCCCGCCCGGCCGGACCACCCGGTACGCCTCGGCCAACGCCCGTACCCGGTCGCTCCGTTCGGGAAGGTGGTACAGCGGCCCGAGGAGAAGTACCACGTCGTACCCCGCGTCGGCGGCGGGCAGGGCGCGGGCGTCTCCGGGGCGGGCGGTGACGCCGGGCAGCCGTGCGGCCTGCTCCACGTGGAGCGGTACGGGGTCCACGAGGTCGACCTCGTACCCGTCGCGTGCGAGCCACTCCGCGTGGACCCCGCTGCCGCCGCCGACGTCGAGGACCCGCGCGGGCGCCGCCGGCATCAGGCACCGCAGCACGTCCTGAGTACGCCAGAACTCCAGCCGCCCGGCGGGCGCCCCGCCTTCCCTGAGGCGGGCGTCCTCCTCACCCCGGGCGTAGTAGTCGAGGATCTCCTCACGGAGGGCGGGCTGTTGCTCGTGTGTCGTCTCGGTCACCGCCTCAGACTGCTGAGCGGCGACCACGGTGTGCAACCAATTTGTCGCGCGGGTCAGTCGGCGCGGGCCGTCACCAGTCCCGACTCGTAGGCGAAAACGACCAGTTGGGCCCGGTCCCGTGCCCCCAGCTTCGTCATCGCCCGGCTCACGTGCGTCTTCGCCGTGAACGGGCTGATGACCATGTGCGCAGCGATCTCCTCGTTGGTGAGGCCGCGGGCGGCCAGGGCGGTGACCTCGCGTTCGCGGCGGGTCAGACACTCCAGGCCGGGGGCCGTGGACCGGTCGGGAGGACGGGAGACGAACTCGCCGATGAGGGTGCGGGTGACCGACGGGGACAGCAGGGCCTCGCCACGGGCCACCACCTCGATGGCCTGGAGGAGGTCGGCCGGTTCGGTGTCCTTCAGCAGGAAGCCGCTCGCGCCCGCCCGCAGCGCCTCGAAGACGTACTCGTCGAAGCCGTAGTTGGTGAGGATGACGACGCATACGGCGGCCAGGGACGGGTCGGCGGCGATGTGACGGGTCGCCTCGATGCCCGTCATCACCGGCATCTGTACGTCGATCAGCGCGATGTCGGGGGCCTCGGCACGGACCAGGGCCAGGCCCTGCTTCCCGTCGGCCGCCTCCCCCACCACCTCGATGCCGTCCTCGGCCTCCAGCAGCGCACGGAACCCGGCGCGCATCAGCGCCTGGTCGTCGACGAGTGCCACCCTGATCATCCGGCAGCCTCCCAGGGCAGCTCCGCCCGCACCGAGAAGCCGCCCTCCGCACGCGGACCGGTGTGCAGTGCGCCGCCGAGGGCCGTGACGCGTTCGCGCATGCCGGTGAGGCCGATGCCCGGGGTCGGGGGCCGGGTGGCCTCGGCTGTTCCGTCGTCGTCCACCCGTATCACCAACTCCTCCCCGCCGTACTCCAGTCGCACGTGCACCTTGGCCGGGCCCGCGTGCCGTGCCGCGTTCGTCAGGGCCTCCTGGACGATGCGGTACACCGCCCGGTCGAGGGCCGCAGGCAGGGGCCGCTCCTCGCCGGTCACCGACAGTTCGACGCTGAGGCCCGCCGCCCGTGCGCGCTCCACGAGCACCGCGGGTGTGCCGGTCGGTTCGTCGGTGCGCAGGATCTCCAGGGTGGCCCGGAGCTCGCGCATGGCCTCGCCGCCCGCCTCCTGGATGGCGAGCAGGGCGGGCGGCACCTCCTCGCCGCGCTTGCGTGCCAGGTGGACCGCGACGCCGGCCTGGAGTTTGACGATCGAGATGCTGTGGGTGAGGGAGTCGTGCAACTCCCGTGCGATCCGGAGGCGTTCCTCGCCGGCTCGGCGCAGCGCGGCCTCCTCGCGGGTGCGCTCGGCCTCCAGGGCGCGCTGTTCGGTCTGGCGCAGATACGCCTGCCAGTTGCGGTCGGCGAGGCCCGTCACGACCGCGCACAGGAACCAGCCCGTGAGCAGCGCGGCCTTCTCCACGACCTCCCCCGTCGTCGGGCCCGTCGTCACGTACGCCGCCAGGTACACCGCGCTCGCCGCGGCGGCCCAGCCCCGGTGTCCCACCCGGGCCGCGGTGTGCACGGCGGCGAGAACGGGGAGGGCGGCGAGCAGACCGGGGTGGGCGTGCAGGACGTACGCCGCGCCGGTCGCGGTGGCCGCGGCCAGCACCGCCAGCGGGGCCGTCCGGTAGAAGGCCAGGGCGGCCGAACCGAGCACGATCAGGGCGTGGTCGACGGCCGTCGTGTCCCCGTCGAAGGCGGCCGTGGTCACGACGAGGGCGCCGACCACGACCGCGAGAGCCGCGTCGGCGAGAACCCTGGATCTGACCAAGTGCCCGCTCATGCCCGCACAGTAGCCGCCGGCGCCGACACCGGCGTCAGCCCTGTGGACAACTCCCCGACTACTCCCCGCGCAGTAGAAAGCGGCCTCGCCTGGGCCCCTCGGCGCAGCGCGGACTGTCTTCGGCCGTACGACGACCGCACCCGTCCCCGCGGCGCACGCTGCTGCCCATGCCCACACCTTTCCGCTACACCGAGCCCCTGCCGCCCGAGGCGGCCACCGGCCGCGTCGCCGAGGTCTACGCCCAGCTCTCCCGCGACTTCGGCATCGACGAGCCCGTCACCTTCGTGGTCCTGTCCTCCGCACCCGAGATCCTCGCGCCCGTCTGGGCGCTGATGCGCGAGTCGCTGATCGCGGGACCCGGCAGCCGTACCGGCAAGGAGCTGGCGGCGCTCGGGGTGTCGCTCGCCAACAGGTGCCCGTTCTGCGTGGACGCGCACACCGTGCTGCTGCACGCCACCGGGGACCACGCGCTCGCCGAACGCCTGGCCCGAGGAGAGCGGCCGAAGAACGAGCAGCACGCGCGCGTGCTGGAGTGGGGCAAGCTGACCCGCGTACCGGGCGGCCTCGGCCCCGAGCCGTACCCCTTCCCGCGCGAGCACGCCCCCGGCTACCTCGGCACCGCGCTCGCGTTCCACTTCATCAACCGGATCGTGTCCGCCCTGCTGACCGAGAACCTGCTGCCGGGCAACGCCCAGCGGTTCCGGGTGGTCCGCTCTCTCGCGGGCCGCACGCTCTCCCGGACCGTACGCCGCCCCGCCGTGCCCGGCGAGGCGCTTGCCCTCCTCGACCTCCCCGACCCCGGCGAAGCCCCCGGGTGGGCGGACGGCACGCCCGTCGGCCTCGCGTACGCGGCACTGATCAGGGCGGCCATGGCGGGTTCCGGTCTCCTCGACGCCGAAGAGCAGGCCCTCGTCGAAGAAACCCTGTGGGACTGGGACGGAACACATCCGCCACTCGATCCGAGCGGGTTCCCGGACCGGCGGGAGCACCCCGGCGCACGTCTGGCGCTGCTGGCCGCCCTCGCCCCGTACCGCATCACGGACGAGGACGTCGCGGCCTGGCGTCGGCCGGAGCACACCGACCACTGTCTGGTGCACCTCGTCTCCTACGGGGCGTTCGCGGCCGTCGACCGGATCGAGACGGCGTTCAACCGGCCCACCGCGAGGACATAACAGGGCACACGACCCATCAGTGGCGGGGCGCTGTGACCGCACAGGTACGGAGCGAGTTGGCACTTCCGTCCCACAGTCAGTCGTGTGAAACTGGCGCCCCGTCCGCAGTGCGGACTCCTTCCGCACCGTCCCCCACGAAAAGTGCGCCGTGCGTTCCAGCTCTCTTCCCCTGCCGCTCGCCCTCACCGCGCGCCTGTCGCCCGTCGTCGTACTCGCCGCGGCGGGCTGGGCGCTGACGTCCGGTCCGTTCGCCGCGACACCGGCCGCCGAGCACAAGGAGGAGCAGCAGACCGGCACGCAGTCCGCCTCCGCTCCGTCGACGGCCGCCGCGTCGAAGACGTACGCCGCCGCGCCCGCGCCGTGCGACAGCCTCGCCGGCAAGACGATCACCTCGCTGGTGCCGGGCGTGAAGGCGGCCGGCAAGGAGATCCCGTCGACGGACAGGAAGCTGCGCCGCACCTGCTCGTGGAACGCGCTGAAGGGGTACGACTACCGCTGGCTCGACGTCTCCTTCGAGGTCATGGACACGGACGAGGCGGCGAAGAAGTCCTACCAGGGCACCGTCACGGAGAAGAGCGGCGGCGGGGACGTGCCCGGTCTCGGCGACTCGGCGTACTCCGTCGTGAACCTCACCACGGAGGACAAGCAGCAGACCCGCGAGGGCGTGGTCGTGGTGCGCGCGTCCAACGCGCTGGTGACCATCACGTACAACGGCAGTGACTTCGAGTCGAAGAAGGCGCCGAGCACGGACGAGATCAACAAGGGCGCCATCAAGGCCGCCAAGGAGGCGGTCACGGCGCTGGAGGACGGCCGGCAGGGCTGACCGCCCTCGACCGCCCTCCGGTCCGTCCTCCGCAACCGGGCCGCCTTACGCCTCCAGGCGGTCCCTTCCGCGCAGCAGCATCAGCACCACGTACAGGACCATCGACGTCCCCAGGCCCACCGCCCAGCCGTAGTCGGCCAGCGGCTCCAGGGCCGGGACGGGGCGCCCGTCGATCAGCGGCTTGAAGCTCGCGCCGCCGATGGCCAGGACACCGCCGGTGACGAAGGCGACGACGGCCCGCCAGTTCCAGCCGCCGTCGTACCAGTAGCGGCCGCCCGCGCGGTACAGGTCGGTCAGGTCGAGCTTGCCGCGGCGCAGGATCCAGTAGTCGGCGATGAGGATGCCGGCGACCGTGCCGAGCAGACCGCCGACCAGACCGAGCCAGGTGAAGATGTAGCCCTGCGGGTCGGAGTACAGCTTCCAGGGGAAGATCAGTACGCCGAGGACGCAGGTGGCGAGCGCGCCGGCCCGGAAGGTGATCTTGCGGGGCGCGATGTTGGAGAAGTCGAAGGCCGGCGAGACCAGGTTGGCCGCGATGTTCACCGACAGGGTCGCCACCAGTACGGTGACCAGCGCGAACAGCAGGCCCACGACGTTGTCCGTCTTGGCGGCGAGCTCCACCGGGTTCCAGATCGTCTCGCCGTACACGGCCTGCGAACCGGAGGTGACCATCACCGACAGCAGCGCGAAGAGCGTCATGGTGGTCGGCAGACCGAGCGCCTGGCCCCACATCTGCGACTTCTGGCTCTTGCCGTAGCGGGTGAAGTCCGGAATGTTCAGGGACAGGGTGGACCAGAAGCCGATCATGCCCATGAGGGACGGCCAGAACAGCTTCCAGAAGTCGCCGCCCCAGCCGAGCTTGGAGGGCTGGTCGAGCAGCGGGCCGAAGCCGCCCGCCTTGTTGCTCATCCAGATCAGCATCACGAAGGCGCCGACCAGGACGAAGGGCGCCGCCCAGTTCTCGAAGCGGCGGATCGTCTCCATGCCCCGGTAGATGATCGCGACCTGGATCGCCCAGAAGATCGCGAACGACAGCCACATGGTCCAGGGATAGCCGCCGAACTGTCCGGCGTCGCTCCAGCCGTTGCCGATCAGCTTCCCGGCGAGGAAGTAGATCGCCTCGCCGCCGATCCAGGTCTGGATGCCGAACCAGCCGCAGGCCACCAACGCCCGTACGACAGCGGGAAGGTTGGCGCCGCGGATGCCGAAGGAGGCGCGCGCGAAGACCGGGAAGGGGATGCCGTACTTCGGCCCCGCGTGCCCGGTGAGCAGCATCGGCACCAGCACGATCACGTTGGCCAGGGCGATGGTGAGCACCGCCTGCTTCCAGTCCATGCCCACGGCGATCAGACCGGAGGCCAGGGTCCAGGAGGCCGTGTTGTGGGCCATGCCGACCCACAGCGCCGAGAAGTTGTACGTGGTCCAGGTGCGCTTCTCCACCGGGACCGGCAGCAGGTCCTCGTTGGCGTAGCGGCCGCTCGGGGCGGGGCTGCCCGGGGCGAGCTCCACCCGGCCGTCGGCGAGGGTGACTTGAGGGGACGGCGGTATGGCCGTGGGAGCGGTGTCGGTCATGGGCAGGCCAATCAAACGAGGGGCGGATCCGGAAAGGCCGTGCGGGCCGGCGGGGCCGGGGAAGGGAGGGTGCGTTCCCGCGCCCGCCGCGGCAGCGGCTGTTGTCACAGCCGGTGCGTGCTCTCGGTGTGCCGGACGTAGGCCCTCGTAGCGGAGCTGCTTGGGCCTGCGGCCGGTGCGGCGAGAGTGCGTGCCGGGCGGCGTGGGGGCGTGTCCTCCCTTCCCCGGCCCCGCCTCCCCCTCCCCGGGGAGGGGGAGGGGAGAACTGGAGTGGGGGGATGGGGAGGTGAGCGGGGATGCGGGTCAGCCGTTGAGGGCCGGGATCACCGTCGACCCGTACGCGTCGATGGTGGCTTCCTGCGCGTCGTGCATGTCGTAGACGGCGAACTGGTCGACGCCCAGCTCACGCAGGGCGTTCAGCTTCTCGACGTGCTTGTCGGCCGGGCCGATCAGACAGAACCGCTCGACGATCTCGTCGGGCACGAACTGGGTGTCGGGGTTGTCGGCGCGCCCGTGGTGGGAGTAGTCGTAGCCTTCGCGCGCCTTGATGTAGTCGGTGAGTTCGTCCGGTACGGCTGCGGAGTGCTCACCGTACTTGGAGACCAGGTCGGCGACGTGGTTGCCGACCATCCCGCCGAACCAGCGGCACTGGTCGCGCGCGTGGGCCAGCGCCTCGGGCGAGTCGTCCTCGGTGACGTAGGCGGGGGCGGCGACGCAGATCTTCACCTCGGACGGATCGCGTCCGGCGGCGACGGCCGCGTCCTTCACGGCCTTGACCATGTACTCGGTCAGGTAGAGGTCGGCCAGCTGGAGGATGAACCCGTCGGCCTCCTCGCCGGTCATCTTCAGGGCCTTGGGGCCGTACGCGGCCATCCACACGGGCAGTTCGGCGCCCGGCCTGATCCACGGGAACCTGACGACCGTGCCGCCGAGGTCGGCCTCGTCGCCGCGGCCCAGCGCCCGGATGACCTTCATGGCCTCGCTGATGCGGGCCAGGGTGTTGGGCTTGCGGCCGGCGACACGCATCGCGGAGTCGCCGCGGCCGATGCCGCAGACCGTGCGGTTGCCGAACATGTCGTTGAGCGTGGCGAAGGTGGAGGCGGTGACCTCCCAGGTGCGGGTGCCCGGGTTGGTGACCATCGGGCCGACCTTCAGCTTGCTCGTGTTCGACAGGATCTGGCTGTAGATGACGAACGGTTCCTGCCACAGCACGGCGGAGTCGAAGGTCCAGCCGTAGGTGAAGCCGTTGCGCTCGGCCCGCTTCATCAGGCTGATGACCTTCGAGGCCGGCGGGTCGGTCTGCAGGACGAGTCCGAAGTCCATGGGCGCCACTCCTAGTTGAGGTACTGACAGGTGGAGCGGGGGGTGTACGTGCCGTGTCCGGCGTGCCCGGTGTACTCCCGCTCGGTGATGACGAGTTCGCCGCGCGAGAGAACGGTCTCGACGCGGCCGGTGAGGCGTTTGCCCTCGTACGCCGAGTAGTCGACGTTCATGTGGTGGGTCTCGGCGGAGACGATCTGCTCGGCCCCCGGGTCGTAGATGACGACGTCCGCGTCGGCGCCGGGGGCGATGGTGCCCTTCTTCGGGTACATGCCGAACATGCGGGCCGGGGTCGCGCAGGCGATCTCGATCCAGCGGCGGCGCGAGATGTTCCCGTCGACGACGGCCTGGTGGAGCAGGTCCATGCGGTTCTCGACGCCCGGAAGACCGTTGGGGATCTTCGAGAAGTCGCCCCGGCCGAGCTCCTTCTGGCCCACGAAGCAGAAGGGGCAGTGGTCGGTGGAGACCACCTGGAGGTCGTTGGTGCGCAGGCCCTTCCAGAGGTGGGCCTGGTGCTCCTTGGGCCGCAGCGGCGTCGAGCACACGTACTTGGAGCCCTCGAAGTCGGGCTCGGCGAGGTTGTCCGTCGACAGGAACAGGTACTGCGGGCAGGTCTCCCCGAAGACGTTCAGGCCCTCGTCGCGCGCCCTGGCGAGCTCGGCGACCGCCTCCATCGCCGAGACGTGCACGACGTACAGGGGGGCGCCCGCGACCTGAGCGAGCTTGATGGCCCGGTGGGTGGCCTCGGCTTCGAGCAGCGCCTTGCGGACCTCCCCGTGGAAGCGCGGGTCGGTCTCGCCGCGTGCCAGCGCCTGCTCCACCAGCACGTCGATCGCGATGCCGTTCTCGGCGTGCATCATGATCAGGCCGCCGTTCTCGGCGGAGCGCTGCATGGCGCGCAGGATCTGGCCGTCGTCGCTGTAGAAGACGCCGGGGTAGGCCATGAACTGCTTGAAGGAGGTCACACCCTCCTCGACCAGCAGGTCCATCTCCTTGAGCGTGTCCTGGTTCACGTCGGAGACGATCATGTGGAAGCCGTAGTCGATCGCGCAGTTGCCCTCGGCCTTGGCGTGCCAGGCGTCCAGGCCCTCGCGCAGGGACTGGCCGACGCTCTGCACCGCGAAGTCGACGATGGTCGTCGTGCCGCCCCAGGCGGCGGCCCGGGTACCGGTCTCGAAGGTGTCGGAGGCGGAGGTGCCGCCGAACGGCAGCTCCATGTGCGTGTGGACGTCGACCCCGCCCGGGATGACGTACTTCCCGGTGGCGTCGATGGTGCGCTCGGCCGTCCAGGCCTCGGCGGCCGAGGTGCCGGAGGCGGCGAGGGCGGCGATGCGGCCGTCCTCGATCAGGACGTCGGCGTGGATCTCGTCGGACGCGGTGATGACGAGGCCACCACGGATGACGGTACGGCTGCTCATGATCCCTCTCCTGCCGTGTTCAACACTGGTGTGGTGCGGGTCGGTCGGTGCCGCCGGTCCGGCCCCCCGTGCGCCGGACCGGCGGACGTACCCGGCCCGGTTACGGAGCGGTCAGGGGGCCGTACGCGTCGGGTCGGCGGTCGCGGTAGAACTGCCAGCGGTCTCGGACCTCGCGGAGCTTGGCCAGGTCGAGGTCGCGGACGACCAGTTCGGTCTCCTTGTCGCTCGCCACCTCGCCGACGAACTGGGCCTCCGGGTCGACGAAGTAGCTCGTCCCGTAGAAGTCGTTGTCGCCCAGCTCCTCGACGCCGACCCGGTTGATCGCGCCGACGAAGTACTCGTTGGCGACGGCCGCGGCCGGCTGCTCCAGCTGCCACAGGTAGGACGACAGGCCGCGCGAGGTGGCCGACGGGTTGAAGACGATCTCGGCGCCCTCCAGCCCCAGTGCGCGCCAGCCCTCCGGGAAGTGGCGGTCGTAGCAGATGTAGACACCGATCCTGCCGGCGGCGGTGTCGAAGACCGGCCAGCCGCTGTTGCCGGGACGGAAGTAGAACTTCTCCCAGAAGCCGGGCACCTGCGGGATGTGGTGCTTGCGGTACTTGCCGAGGTACGAGCCGTCCGCGTCGATCACGGCGGCCGTGTTGTAGAGGACGCCGGGCTGCTCCTCCTCGTACATCGGCAGGACCAGGACGAGGCCGAGTTCCTTGGCGAGCGCCTGGAAGCGCTTGACGATCGGGCCGTTCGGGATCTGCTCGGCGTACTCGTAGAACGCCTTGTCCTGGACCTGGCAGAAGTACGGTCCGTAGAACAGCTCCTGGAAGCACAGGACTTGGGCACCCTGCGCGGCGGCGTCGCGGGCCGCCTGCTCGTGCACCTGGATCATCGACTCCTTGTCGCCGGTCCAGGCGGTCTGGAAGAGGGCGGCTCGGATCACTGTGCTCATCGGGACCTCCGGTCACTCGGTGTGCGAGGAGCTTAGGAAGTCCGCATGGCCGGTTTGAGTTGCACGGTGTCACGTCTGCGGGCGTGCGGCGTGGCACGGTGTCACCCTGCTGTGGGCCCATGTTTCACCGCCGTTTTCCCAGGTCGTCGCATGTTTCAAGCCTGTTGCGCGTCGTGCGCGAGGAGCGCGATGTGCACCGAGGCGGCCTGCTCGAAGTCGTCGAGGTCCACGCCGAGCCGCCCCTGTATGGACTCCAGCCGGCGGTAGAGCGCCGGGCGGGAGACGTGGTGGAGCTGGGCGGTGCGGGACTTGTTGCGGCCGGTGGCGAGATAGGTGCGCAGTACGGCGAGCAGGTCCTCCCCGGCCCCGCACAGCAGCCCGTCCAGCTCGCGCTCCGCGAAGGACTGCACATGCGGGTCGTCACGCAGCAGCCGTATCAGACCGCGCAGGTGGACGTCCTTCAGGCGTACGACGGCCGGGAGGTCCAGGACGGCCGAGGAGTCCGCCACGGCGTCGGCGACGTGCAGGGCCTCGCGCAGCCCGGCGGGGACGTCGTCCCAGTCGGTGCGCGCGTCGGCCGCGGCCACCACGGCCTTCGAGGACCCGGACTCGGTGCGCAGCCGGGCCGCGAAGTGCGCGGCGAGGGCCGTCGCGTCCTGGTCGCGGGCGAGGCTCAGCAGGACGGCGACGGCTCCGTCGGCCAGTTCGGCGACGAGTCCGGGCATCCCCACCATGCGCAGGACGCGGTCGAGCTGGGCCGGTTCGCCGTCGCGTACGACCAGCGGGACGAAGCTGCGCCGGTTGACGGGGAGTCCGGCCGCGCGGGCCCGCGGCAGCAGTTGCCGTGCCGGGACGATCCCGCTGACCAGGTCGGTCAGCAGACCCTGCGCGGACTGCTCCTCCCAGCTGTGCGTGGAGTTGCCGCCGAGCATGCGGTGCAGCACGAGGGCCTCGGCGGCCCGGTCGGCGAGCAGTCGCCCGCCGGCGGTGTCGCCTCGGTAGCCGCAGAGCGTGATCCGGCCCCACCGCTCTCCCCGTCCGGCCAGCTCCGCGCGGATCCAGCCGTCGACCTCGTTGCCGCCGGCCTGACGGGCGATGCGCTCCCAGTCCCGCAGCACGTCGTCCACGGCGGGCCGCTCCCCCGCCGTGGCGAGGACGCGGTGGGCGAGGTTGGTGACGACGACGGGACAGCCGCTGTGCTGGGCGACCTCGTCGAGCAGACGCTGCAGCGGGGCGCCCGCGGTGATGAGTCCGGTGAGCGCGGTCCGTACCGCCTCGGAGAGGCTGACGGCGGCGAACTTCCGCCGCACCAGCCGGGACTGGACCTCCTCCGTCAACTCGGCGAAGGGAAAGGGCCGGTGCAGGACGATCATCGGCAGCCCGCACCGCTCGGCGGCGCGGCGCATCACGTCCGGCGGGGTGGGGAACGCCCGTCCCAGGCCCAGCACGACGGCCGCGGCCTCCGCGCGGTGCAGGGACTGGATGTACTCGGCCTGCGCGCCCTCGTCGCCGGCGAGCAGCACTCCGGTGGTGAGGACCATCTCGCCGCCGCTGAGCATCACGCCCACGTCGCAGGCCTCGGCGACGTGCACCCAGCGCACGGCCCGGTCGAGCTGACCGGCACCTGCCACCACCTCGGGCTCCCCGGCGAGGACCCGCTCCAGCGTCAGGACCTGGCGGACCGACAGGGTCGGCTGCACCTGCTCCCAGGTCTCCAAGGTGGTGGTCATGGCGGCGTTTCCCTTGTTCGGAGTGCTGCTACTGGATGCTCCTCAGAGCCTCTTCGAGGATCGCGGCGCCTTCCTCGGCCTCCGCGACGGTCAGGGACAGCGGCGGGGCGACGCGCAGGGCGCTGGTGTCGTGGCCGCCGCCCTTGCCGATGAGCAGCCCGCCCTCGCGGGCCGCCTCGAGTACGGCGGCCGCGGCCTGCGGGTCGGCCTGGTCGGTGCCGGGCCTGACCACCTCGATGCCGAGCATCAGGCCGCGCCCGCGCACCTCCCGCACGGCCGGAACGTGTGCCGCGGCAGCCCGCAGCCGCTCGATGAGCAGTCCGCCGACGCGTCGGGCGTTGCCCTGGAGGTCGTGCTCCAGCAGGTACGTCAGGTTCGCCAGGCCCGCCGCCATGGTGATCTGGGTGCCGCCGAACGTCGAGATGCTGTTGGCGTCCAGGCAGTTCATGATCTCGCCGCGGGCGACGACCCCGCCGATGGACATGCCGTTGCCGATGCCCTTGGCGAAGGTCATGATGTCCGGCGGACCGTTCTGTCCGTGTGCCTGCCAGCCCCAGAAGTGCTCGCCGGTGCGGCCCCAGCCGGTCTGCACCTCGTCCGCGATCCACAGGATGCCGCGCTCCTGCAGCACCTCGCGGAAGGCCGCGTACAGGCCGTCCGGCGGGGAGGTGAAGCCGCCGACGCCCTGGATGGGTTCGGCGATCAGGGCGGCGGGCGGGCGGGTGTGGCCGAGCAGGTCGGTCAGGTCGTCGACGCAGGCCGCGATGAAGTCGGCGTCGCTGAGCGAGGCGTAGGGGCCGCGCGTGCGCACGCCTCCGTGGACGTACAGCGTCTGCAGCGGGGACAGCGACGTGGGTGACCAGCCGCGGTTGCCGGTGATGCCGACCGCGCTGAAGGAACGGCCGTGGTAGCTGTTGCGCATCGCCAGGACGGTGTTGCTCCGGCGGTACGTCGTCGCCAGCATCAGGGCGGTGTCGTTGGCCTCGGTGCCGGAGGTGGTGAAGAAGACGCGGGCGTCCGGGATGCCGCTCAACTGGGCGACCCGTTCGGCCAGTTCGACCATCGGCCGGTTGAGGTAGAGCGTGGAGGAGTGGATGATCCGCCCGGCCTGCTCGCTCACCGCCTTGGTGATCTCGGGCAGGGCGTGCGCGGTCATCGTCGTCAGGATGCCGCCGAAGAAGTCGAGGTACTTGTTGCCCTCGGCGTCCCAGACGTACCGGCCCTCGCCGTGGGTGATCTCCAGCGGGTCCTCGTAGTAGAGGGCGAGCCAGTCCGGCAGGACGGAGCGGTGGCGGCCCAGCAGGTCCTTGGTCACGGCTGCACCAGCCCGTCGTAGGCGTCGGGACGGCGGTCGCGGTAGAACGCCCACTGCTGCCGTACCTCTTCGATGAGGTCGAAGTCGAGGTCCCGTACGACGAGTTCCTCTTCCTTGTCATTGGCTGTGTCCCCGACGAACTGTCCGCGCGGGTCGACGAAGTAGCTCGTCCCGTAGAAGTCGTTGTCGCCGTACTCCTCGATGCCGACCCGGTTGATCGCGGCGATGAAGTACTCGTTGGCGACGGCGGCGGCGGGCTGTTCGAGGCGCCACAGGTGGGAGGAGAGTCCGCGGTGGGTGGCGGACGGGTTGTAGACGAGCTGGGCGCCGTTCAGGCCGAGCTGCCGCCAGCCCTCCGGGAAGTGCCGGTCGTAGCAGATGTAGACGCCGACCTTGCCGACGGCGGTGTCGAAGACGGGCCAGCCCACGTTGCCCGGCTTGAAGTAGAACTTCTCCCAGAATCCCTTGACCTGCGGGATGTGGTGCTTGCGGTACTTGCCGAGGACGGTGCCGTCGGCGTCGATCACGGCGGCGGTGTTGTAGTAGAAGCCCGACTGCTCGACCTCGAACACCGGGACGACGATCACCATGCCGGTCTCGCGCGCGAGCTCCTGCATACGACGCGTCGTCGGCCCGTCCGGCACCGGCTCGGCCCAGCGGTAGTGCTCCGGATCCTGGACCTGACAGAAGTAGGGGGCGTTGAAGACTTCCTGGAAGCCGATGATCTTGGCACCCCGGCGGGCCGCCTCGCGGGCGTGCTCCTCGTGTTTCGCCACCATGGACTCGGTGTCGCCGGTCCAGGTGGCCTGGACGAGGGCGGCACGTACGACGTTGGCCATGAGCTGCTCCTTCGACGGTGACGTCAGAGGCGTCTACGCGCGTGTACGCCGACGGTAGAGGGCAAAGTCCCCGCCGGGAAGGATGCCCGCCCACTCGACCGGGTGAATCGCGTCCGATATGCCGCGAGCACCAGCGTGCAGGGTTCTCCTTACGTCGATGTAACCGGGCTGGTTCCAACCCGGCCGGTGTCGATCGCGAGGACGACGATCGCTCGCCGAGCGGCCGCGCGGCGTGAGCCAGGAACCGCTGCCGCGCCGTGACGGGTCCGTCCGGCCCGGCCCGGTCAGGCGCTGAAGCCCGCCACCCGGAGCGCGTGGACCAGGTCCCGGTGGAGCTCGGCCGAGGCGTCCCGGGCGGCCTCCAGCAGGAGCGGGACGAGGGTCTGGGGGTCCGGTTCGACGCTGCGGACGGCCTCCTCGGCGGTGCGGACGCGGACGTAGGCGTCCAGGAGCGCGCGGGCGTCGCCGCGCCGTCCCTGGGCGGTCAGCTCCAGCACGGCCCGGCCGAGCTCGTCGGCGGGCCGCACGACGCCCTGCCGCAGGATCTGCTCCCCGTCGGTGCCGAGCCCCGCGGAGGCCAGGGCGTCGGCCACGGCGACGAGCCGGTCGGGGGGCAGCGAGGCCGCCTCCCACAGCAGGGTCGCCCAGTCGGCGCCCAGCCCGGCGCGCTGCATCTCGGCGGCGAGCAGCGGGTAGCGGACGGCGGGCCAGTAGGCCAGCTCGGCGAGCAGCGCGTGCGCCTCGCCGCTGCGGCCCTCGCCCCGCAGCCGCACCAGCCGCTCGACCGTCCCGGCGGCCTCGCGCCGGGACGCCGCGTCCAGCGACTCGGTCCGCGGCTGCGACCGCGCGTCCGCCGCGGCCCCGGCGTACCGGGCTCCGCGCAGGCCGCGGCCGGTGGCGACAGGTGCGGCGGGCACGTCCGGCACGGCGGTCGGCGGTACGACGACGGGGGCGGCCTCCTCGTCCGCCAGCCCGGCGAAGCGGGCGCTGCCGCGCCGACGCTTGCGTTGCTTCGGGGCGGCGGCGGGCTGCTCCTTCGGGACGGACGGCTCCTCGAAGGCGGGGTCCTGCCGCTCAGGGCCCGAGTGAAGGTCGTACCCGGCGTGACCGGCGTGACCGGTGTCGAAATCGTCTTCCACGGCGGCCGCGAACCGCAGGTCACGCTGTTGCGGCATGCCGGGGAATCCGTCGCCGTACGAGCCGTCGCGCCCCTCACGCCCGTCCGGTCGCGCACCGTAGGAGCCACCACGGCCGTCCGACGGCCCGGCGTGGGCCTCGCGACCGTCCGACGACATTCCGTACGCGTCCCGCCCGTCCGGTGACGCGGCAAAGGCTTCACGCCCCCCGGACGGAGTGCCGTGCCCGTCCCACCCGCCCGACGGCGTGCCATACGCGTCACGGCCACCGGACGGCGCCCCGTACACCTCACGCCCGCCCGACGACGCACCCAACCCCTCACGGCCACCCGACGACGCCCCGTACGCCTCCCGGCCACCCGACGAAGCACCGAACCCCTCACGCCCGCCCGACGACGCCCCGTACGCCTCCCGGCCACCCGACGGCGCCCCGTACCCATCCCGTCCATCCGGCCGGAGGCCAGACGCCCCGCGCCCGTCCGTGCGCGCGTCCGTCTCGCCGATGCGGAACACGGCGCCGCCCCCCGCCGCCCGCGCCCGCCGGATCTCCTCGGCCTTCCCGCCCACCGACCGTCGTTCCAAGTCCTCGATGCGGGCCCGGAGTTCGGCGCAGCGGCGGGTCGCACGTTCGTGGTCGTCGCGGGCCCAGGCGAGGTCGAGGCGGATGGCGTCGGCCTCCTGCCGGGTGGTCGCGGAGGCGAGGAACCGGCCGAGTTCCGCCTGCCGTTCGGCCGCGTAGCGCTGTTCACGGAGCATGACGTCGAAGCGGTCGCCGAGGGCGTCGCGGCCGCCGGGCCGGGCGTCGTGGGCGATGAGCGCGGCGGCGTGCAGGGCGCGGGCGCGGTCCGCCTCCGGGGCGGCGAAGGCGGCACCGTACTCGGTGGCGAGGTCCTGGAGGAGGGCTTCGACGACGTCCCAGGGCGGTATCTCACGGCCGTCGAGGCAGGCCTGCATGCCGTCGGGGTCGCGCTGCCAGAACACGCCGCACCAGCCGGCGCTCTGGTCCAGGCGGCCCAGCAGGTCGTCGAGGTAGTTCGCGAACTCCCGGACCCTGCCGGGGAGTTGATCCAGAGTCATCGCCCAACTCCCTCCAGACCGGAACACTCCGGTCCGTAGGCAACACCAGTCGTGTTACGGGACGGCTACGGGCAGTTTTCCGGGGCTGGACATGACTCTCATTGCGCGATCTTGACGGCTGCGCGGCGGCTGCCCGAGGAGCCCGTCACACGTGCGCCAACGCACAGAGCCCCGCCAGCTCGTCCATGGACAGACCGAGCGCCCGGGCCAGCGCGGCCACCGTGAAGAACGCGGGCGTCGGCGCGCGGCCGGTCTCGATCTTGCGAAGGGTCTCCGCGGAGATCCCGGCGTCGGCCGCGACCGCCGTCATGCTGCGACCACCACGAGCCTCACGCAGCAGCCGGCCGAGCCGTTCGCCGCGTTCGCGCTCTTCGGGGGTGAGGGGGGTGCGTACCATGCCGTCATTGTAATACCGGTATAGTAATTGGCATGGTAGAGCTGAAGACGGACACATCCATCGACGCCATGTACGAGGCCGGCCAGGTCGTGGGGCAGGGCCTGACGGCCGTACGACAAGCCGCTGACGTCGGCGTTTCCCTGCTGGAGCTGGACGAGGTGGCGCACGACGTGCTGCGCCGGGCGGGCGCGGGCTCGCCCTTCCTCGGCTACCGGCCCTCGTTCGCCCCCACCCCCTTCCCCGGCGTCATCTGCGCCTCGGTGAACAACGCGATCGTGCACGGCATCCCCACCCCCTACCGGCTGCGCGACGGCGACCTCGTCTCCATCGACTTCGGCGCCCAACTGGGCGGGTGGGCCGGCGACTCCGCGATCAGTTTCGTGGTCGGCGAGCCGCGTCCGGCCGACGTCACGATGATCGAGACCGCGGAGCGGGCGCTGGCGGCGGGCATCGAGGCGGCGATCGTGGGCAACCGCATCGGCGACATCGCGCACGCGATCGGCACGGTGTGCCGCGCCGGGGGCTACGGCATCCCGGAGGGCTTCGGCGGCCACGGCATCGGCCGCCGCATGCACGAGGACCCCCCGGTTCCCAACGAGGGCCGCCCCGGGCGCGGGTTCCCGCTCCGGCACGGCATGGTCCTCGCCCTCGAGCCCATGCTCATCGGCGGCGGCACGGACGGCTATCACGAGGCGCCGGACGGCTGGACCCTGCGGACCGACGACGGCTCGCGCGCGGCCCACGTGGAGCACACGGTGGCGATCACGGACGCGGGACCGCGGATTCTGACCGCACGCTGACCGACGCCGCTCGTCGCTGGGCGCCCCGGCCGCGACGGGCCCGGGGAGGGAGGCGGCCGGGAGGAGCGCCGGGTCCCGGGAAGGGCCCCGCGGAGTTCTCTGAAGGTGCCCCCTCCCCTCGTTCGTGCGAAGGTGTTCTACGAGCGCGCCCAGGGGTGTAACCACCTGTCACGTGGGTTACCCGACTCCGGCACGTCGATCAGCGAGGGCGTCCCCGGCCCGCGCAGGGACGCCGGATGGGAACGCCATGACCAGCGGCTTCACCGGCTCAGAAGGCTACGACCCCTTCGGAGAATTCCTCGCCCGATTCTTCGGCGGACCGCGCCCCGGTCCCCGGCAGATCGACATCGGGCGGCTGCTCAGTCAGCCCGCCCGGGAACTGGTGCGGGGCGCCGCCCAGTACGCCGCCGAACACGGCAGCCGGGACCTGGACACCCAGCACCTGCTGCGGGCCGCGCTGTCCGCCGAGCCGACCAGGAGTCTGCTCACCCGCGCCGGCGCGGATCCCGACTCCCTCGCGACGGAGATCGACGAGCGCTCGGGCCCGGTCCAGCACCCGCCGGGAGAGGTGCCGCCGCCGACCTCGCTGTCGCTCACCCCGGCCGCCAAGCGCGCCCTGCTGGACGCGCACGACCTGGCCCGGGCCCGCGGCACCGGTTACATCGGCCCGGAGCACGTGCTCAGCGCCCTCGCGGCCAACCCCGACTCGGCGGCCGGGCACATCCTGAACTCGGCCCGTTTCGCCCCGTCCGGTCTCCCCCCGGAGTCGGCCCCGGACGGCGGGCAGACCAGCATCGAACGGCCGCGCTCCGCGTCCACGCCCACCCTGGACAAGTACGGCCGCGATCTGACCGACCTGGCGCGCAAGGGCCGTATCGACCCGGTGATCGGGCGGGACGAGGAGATCGAGCAGACCATCGAGGTGCTCTCCCGGCGCGGCAAGAACAATCCGGTGCTCATCGGTGACGCGGGCGTCGGCAAGACGGCCGTCGTGGAGGGGCTCGCCCAGCGCATCGCGGACGGTGACGTGCCGGACGTGCTCGTCGGGCGGCGGGTGTTCGCCCTGGACCTGACCGGTGTGGTCGCCGGCACCCGCTACCGGGGTGACTTCGAGGAGCGGCTGAACAACATCGTCGGCGAGATCCGCGCCAACTCCGACCGGCTGATCGTCTTCATCGACGAGGTGCACACCGTGGTCGGCGCCGGGGGCGGCGGCGAGGGCGGGTCCATGGACGCCGGCAACATCCTCAAGCCGGCCCTGGCCCGGGGCGAGCTGCACATCGTGGGCGCCACCACGCTGGAGGAGTTCCGCCGGATCGAGAAGGACGCGGCGCTGGCCCGCCGCTTCCAGCCGATCCTCGTCCCGGAGCCCACACCCGCGGACGCGATCGAGATCCTGCGGGGGCTACGGGACCGTTACGAGGCCCACCACCAGGTCCGTTACGCCGACGAGGCGCTGGTCGCGGCCGTCGAACTGTCCGACCGCTACCTCTCCGACCGGCGCCTGCCGGACAAGGCCATCGACCTGATCGACCAGGCCGGCGCCCGGGTGCGGCTGAGCGCCCGGACGAAGGGCACGGACGTCCGGGCCCTGGAGCGCGAGGTCGAGCAGCTGATCACCGACAAGGACCAGGCGGTCGCGGCCGAGCAGTACGAGCAGGCCACGCAACTGCGTGACCGGATCGTCGAGTTGAAGCAGCGGATCACCGAGGCCGGCGGGGACGGCGAGGTGGACGAGGGCCAGCATCTGGAGGTCACGGCCGAGGCCATCGCCCAGGTGGTGTCGCGGCAGACGGGTATCCCGGTGAGCAGCCTCACCGAGGAGGAGAAGGACCGGCTGCTCGGCCTGGAACAGCATCTGCACGAGCGGGTCGTCGGTCAGGAGGAGGCGGTCCGTGTGGTCGCCGACGCGGTGATGCGCTCCCGCGCCGGGCTCGCCAGCCCCGACCGGCCGATCGGCAGCTTCCTCTTCCTCGGCCCGACCGGGGTCGGCAAGACCGAGCTGGCCAGGGCGCTCGCGGAGGCCCTGTTCGGCAGCGAGGAGCGGATGGTCCGCCTGGACATGAGCGAGTACCAGGAGCGGCACACCGTCAGCCGCCTGGTCGGCGCCCCGCCCGGGTACGTGGGGCACGAGGAGGCCGGCCAGCTCACCGAGGTCGTGCGCCGGCACCCGTACTCGCTGCTCCTGCTCGACGAGGTGGAGAAGGCGCACCCGGACGTCTTCAACATCCTCCTCCAGGTCCTCGACGACGGGCGGCTGACCGACTCCCAGGGCCGCACGGTCGACTTCACCAACACCGTCATCGTCATGACCAGCAACCTCGGCTCCGAGGCCATCACCCGGCGTGGCGCGGGCATCGGCTTCGGGGCGGGCGGCGCCGAGGCGGACGAGGAGGCGCGGCGCGAGCAGATCCTGCGCCCGCTGCGGGAGCACTTCCGGCCCGAGTTCCTGAACCGGATCGACGAGATCGTCGTCTTCCGCCAGCTCACCGCCGAGCAGCTGCGGCAGATCACCCACCTGCTGCTGGAGCGGACCCGCCGGCTGCTGGACGCGCAGGGCGTCGCGGTCGACTTCACCGACGCGGCCGTCGGCTGGCTCGCCGAGCGCGGCTACCAGCCGGAGTACGGTGCCCGGCCGCTGCGCCGGACCATCCAGCGCGAGGTCGACAACCAGCTGTCCCGGTTGCTCCTGGACGGCCGTGTCGCGAACGGCGGCCGGGTGACGGTGGACGCCGAGGGCGGACGGCTCGCGTTCCGTACGGGGGACGTGCCGCCCGCCCCTGAGCTGTGACCCCTACGGCGCCGGGTGCACGACCATCGCCGAGCCGCCGCCGCGTCGTACCTTCTCGGCGGCGGCCAGCCACTTCCCGCCCGGCAGCCGCTGCACGGCCGTCGCCGCGCCGATCTCCGGGTTCAGCCTGAAGGAGTGCCCGATGGCCTCCAGTTGCCTGGCCGTCTCGCTGCCGTGGAGCCCGGGTTCGAGCTCGGTCTGGGCGGCGTTGCGCTGGCTGGCGCGCGGCGCGGCGATCGCGTCGACCAGCGGCATCCCCCGGTCGAGGAACTGGGTGAGGGTCTGCAGCACGGTGGTGATGATGGTCGCGCCGCCGGGCGAACCCAGCGCCACCACCGGCCTGTCGCGCTGGTCCAGCACGATGGTCGGCGAGATCGACGACCGCGGCCGCTTGCCCGGACCGGGCAGGTTCGGGTCGTGGACGGCCGGATTCGCCGGGGCGAAGGAGAAGTCCGTCAGCTCGTTGTTGAGGATGAACCCGCGGCCGGGCACCGTGATGCCGCTGCCGCCGGTCTGCTCGATGGTGAGCGTGTAGGCGACGACGTTCCCCCATTTGTCGGCCGCCGTCAGATGCGTGGTGTTCTCGCCCTCGTACGTCGTCGGCGCCGCCGTCCCTGCGGCGCCGCAGGCCGCCGGGTTCCGCGGGTCGCCGGGCGCGACCGGGCTGGTGAGCACCGCGTCGTCCTTGATGAGGCATTCCCGCGAGTCGGCGTACTTCTGTGACAGCAGTTGCTTCGTCGGTACGTCCTCGAAGGCCGGGTCGCCGACCCAGCGCCCCCGGTCCGCGAACGCGATCCGGCTCGCCTCGATGTAGCGGTGCAGGTACTGGACGTCGCTCGCCTTGGACAGGTCCGTGTTCTCCAGGATGTTGAGCGCTTCACCGACCGTCGTGCCGCCCGAGGAGGAGGGTGCGATGGAGTAGACGCCGAGGCCGCGGTACGAGGTCCTGGTGGGCGCCTGGAGTTTGGCGCGGTAGGCAGCGAGGTCCTTCCGGGAGAGGTCGCCCGGGCGGGCGTTCCAGCCCGAAGCGGGGTCCACGGGCGGCTTGTTCACCGTGTCGACGATGTCCTCGCCGAGGTCGCCGTGGTAGATCGCGCCGACGCCCCTTCTGCCCAACTCGGCGTAGGTGCGGGCGAGATCGGGGTTCTTGAAGGTGGAGCCGACGACGGGGAGCCGTCCGCCCGGCAGGAACAGCTCGGCGGTGTCCGGGAAGTAGCGGAACCGGGTCTCGTTGGAGGCCGTCTGCGAGCGGAAGGTGTCGTCGACGACGAATCCTTCGCGGGCGATCCGCTCGGCGGGCTTCAGGACGCTGCCGAGTCCCCTGCTGCCCCACTTGTCGAGCGCCCGCTGCCAGGTGGCGGGCGTGCCCGGGGTGCCGACGCCGAGGCCGCTGCTGACGGCGTCGGCGAACGCGAGGGGCTTGCCGTTCTCCAGGAACAGTCCGGAGTCGGCGGTCAGCGGGGCGGTCTCTCGGCCGTCGATCGTCTGCACCGTGCGGGACTTGGCGTCGTAGTAGACGAAGTAGCCGCCACCGCCGATGCCGGCGGAGTAGGGCTCGGTGACGCCGAGCGCGGCGGCCGTGGCGACGGCCGCGTCCACCGCGTTGCCGCCCTTCCTCAGCACCTCGATGCCGGCGGCGGAGGCGTCCGCGTCGACGCTGGCCACGGCGCCGCCGTAGCCGACGGCGACGGGAACCTTGGCAACGGCTGGACCGTGACCGGTCGGTGGCGCCGCCCCCACCGACACCACGGCGGCCGAGACCGCGAGAACCGACAGTTTCCGAGCGACAGGGCGACGCATCCGAACCTCCAGTCAGAAGACCGTTCGCGCAGCCTATGCGATCGCCATGGCCTCGTCAGGAAGGCGCGAGGAGCCGGTCTCGAACACCGGTTTGCGTTCGCCCGCTAACATGCGCGCCCATGAATGACGACGTGCGCAACATCGTCCTGGGTGTGCTGGCCGCCGGCATCAGTGCCGCGCTCGGCTGGCTGGCCCGGACCTACCTGTGGAAGCGGAAGCTCCGCCGCCAGCAGGCCTTCTTCGGGCTGCCCGACAACTCCGAGTCGCTGCTGGTGGTCAACCGTGGCGCCGGCGGGCCCGACCTGGCGGTGATGCGCTACGACGTGTTCGCGCTCCTCGAACTGGCCGCACTGATCAAGGACTGCAACGCCCACGCCCAGGTCGTCCCGCACGACGCGGCCCGACAGGGTTTCGGTGAGCGCACCGAGTTCTGCGTCGGCGGCCCGGCGTCCAACCGCCGTATGGCCGCGCATCTGTCCTCCCTGCTCCCCGGCGTGCGGGTGAACGTGGACGCTGAACCGACCCCGGACCGCGGGGCCTTCCAGATCGGCTCCGAGCGCTACCGCGTGGACGTCGGCAGGACCGAGTACACGCTCCTGGCCCGGCTCACCGTCGACGAGAGCCACGGCACCCGCCCCGTCTTCCTCTTCTGCGGTCAGACCGCGATCACCAACCAGGCCACCACGCGGTATCTCGCCCGCAACCACGAACGGCTGACGCGCAAGTACGGCAACTCGGCCTTCGTCCTGCTGCTGAAGGTGGTCAACTCGCAGGCGTACGGCCCCGACGTCGTCGAACTGGTCGCGGATGTCACCCGGGAGGCACAGGCACCCCTCCCGACCCCGGCGGCTCCGCGCAATTCCCACCGGGCCTCCTAGGTTTCAGCACATTCCACCAATCGTTACTCCCACGTAACTTACCGACGGGTTACCTACGGTAAGAGGCTGACGTTACCGTCGGGTCACTTTGCACTTACACGAGTGACCGAGTGATGGAGTGAACCGTGGGACATCATCGCAAGGCCCTGCGCACCACCACCGTGGGTGCCGTCTCGGCGACGCTGATCGCCGGCAGCGCCCTCGGGTTCGCCCCGACCGCCCAGGCGGCGGCCGCCATCCGCTTCGTCGACATCGCCGGCGACGGCGGCACCGTCCTCAAGGCCAACGTCATCACGCCCGCCGGCGCCGACGGCACGCGCCGCTACCCCCTGCTCGTCATGCCCACGAGCTGGGGTCTGCCCCAGGTCGAGTACTTCGCCCAGGCCCAGAAGCTCGCGAACTCGGGCTATGTGGTGGTCAGTTACAACGTGCGCGGCTTCTGGCAGTCCGGCGGCGAGATAGAAGTCGCGGGCCCGCCCGACACGGCCGACGCGTCCAAGGTCATCGACTGGGCGCTCGCCAACACCCCGGCCGACGCCCGGAAGGTCGCCATGGCCGGCGTCTCGTACGGGGCCGGCATCAGCCTGCTCGCCGCCGCCCACGACAAGCGCGTCAAGGCGGTCGCCGCCCTCAGCGGCTGGGCCGACCTGATCGGCTCGATCTACTCCGGCCGCACCCAGCACGTCCAGGCCGCCGGGCTCCTGGACGGCGCGAGTGTGATCACCGGCCGTCAGGGCGCCGAAGTCCGGCAGGTCTTCGACGACTTCTACGCCTCCAACCTGGCCAAGGAGCCGGAGCTCGTCGCCTGGGGGAAGAAACGTTCCGCTGCGAGCTATGTCGACCAGCTGAACAGCAACGGCACCGCGGTCATGATGGCCAACGCGTGGGGCGACACGGTCTTCCCGCCCAACCAGTACGCGGACTTCTACGAGAAGCTGACCGGTCCGAAGAGGCTGGAGCTGCGCCCCGGCGACCACGCGACCGCCGAGGTCACCGGCCTGTTCGGGCTGCCCAACGACGTGTGGACGGACACCGAGCGCTGGTTCGACCACTACCTCCAGGGCGAGGACAACGGCATCGACCGCGAGCAGCCCGTCCGGCTCAAGTCCCGTTCCACGGGCGGCTACGAGGGCTATCCGGACTGGAAGTCGGTGGGCGCGACGCAGAAGAAGATCTCCCTCGCCGGCACGACCACGATCCGCGCGAACGTCGACTCGGGCGCCAACGGCGGGGTGGTCTTCCTGTCCAGCATCCTCGACCAGGTCGCCCAGCTGCCCCCGGTCGCCTCGATCCCGCTGCTCCCCCGCCGCTGGGCCGCGGTGTGGCAGTCGGAGAAGTACGCCAAGGCCCAACGGGTACGTGGCACCGCGAAGTTGCACACCACCCTCACCCCGGCCAAGGAGAGCGGCACCCTCGTCGCGTACCTGTACGACGTGGGGCCGCTCGGCCTCGGCAAGCTGGTCAGCAACGCGCCGTACACCTTCCACGGGCAGACCCCCGGAAAGCCGTTCGCCGTCGACCTGGAGCTGTTCTCCACGGCCTACGACGTCCCGGCGGGGCACCGACTGGCCCTGGTGGTCGACACGGTCGACCCGCTCTACATCGAGCACAACCCGTCCGGCGCGCAGCTGACCTTCTCCTCGCCGGCCACCGACCCGTCGTACGTGTCGATTCCGCTGCGCGAGCAGTGATCTCCGGCTGCTGCCGGGCGGGTATGGGCTCTCGAGCTGCCACCCCCCTACGGTTTCCGGGCCGTGGGGGGACCCCCACCCGGCAGCAGCGTCATCGGTTCGGCCGTCACGTAGGTGGACAGGCCACCGTACACGTGGTCGTGCCGACGGGCCGTCGGCCCGGGAAAGTCGCGGAGCGCGGGGGCGGTGTTCGTCGGGATTCCCACGACCGGGGCGAAGGGCACACAGGTGGTACGGAACACGGTTCGTACTCCCCCGCTCAGTGCTTGAGGATCTTGGAGAGGAAGTCCTTGGCCCGCTCGCTCTCCGGGTTGGTGAAGAACTCCTCGGGGGAGCGGTCCTCGACGATACGGCCGTCGGACATGAACACGACGCGGTTGGCGGCCGAGCGGGCGAAGCCCATCTCGTGGGTGACGACGACCATCGTCATGCCGTCACGGGCCAGTTGCTGCATGACCTCGAGAACTTCGTTGATCATTTCCGGGTCGAGGGCAGAGGTCGGCTCGTCGAACAGGAGCGCCTTGGGCTCCATCGCGAGGGCGCGGGCGATGGCCACGCGCTGCTGCTGCCCGCCGGAGAGCTGGGCCGGGTACTTGTCCGCCTGGTCGGCGACGCCGACGCGGTCCAGGAGGTCGCGGGAGCGCTTGTCGGCCTGCTCCTTACTGCGTTTGCGGACCTTGATCTGGGCCAGGGAGACGTTCTGCAGGACCGTCTTGTGGGCGAAGAGGTTGAAGGACTGGAAGACCATGCCGACGTCGGCCCGAAGGCGCGCGAGGGCCTTGCCCTCGTCCGGCAGCGGCTGTCCCTCCAGCGTGATGGAACCGGAGCGGATGGTGTCCAGCCGGTTGATGGCCCTGCACAGGGTCGACTTCCCGGACCCCGAGGGCCCGATGACGACGACCACCTCCCCCTTGCCGACGGTGAGGTTGATGTCCTGCAGGACATGCAGCTCCCCGTAATACTTGTTGACGTCACGCAGTTCGATCAACGGATCGACGGCCATGCCCAGCCCTACTCACTCTCAGCTGTGTCGTAGTCGCCGCAACCTATCCGGGCAAGATCGCAGCCACGGCACGACACGCACTTTCCGGGCATTAGCCGTATTTACGCCGGCCTGGGGGCCGGGGATTCACGCTTCGGCGACCTCGGCGTACAGCTGCGAGAGCTCGGGCACCCCGCTGCCGGCCCACTCGTGCCCTGCGGCCACGACGTCGAACTCGCGGCCGGAGGCCAGCCGGATGACGGGCTGGCCGTCGGGCCACAGGTCCCACGCGGCGCCGGGAACCGTGCGCACGATGACCGTGCCGAGATAGAGCCCGGCGTCGTTGCCGAGCCACGGCAGCACCTCCTCGTCGTCGCGCCAGCGCGGCACCAGCTGGTCCAGCGCCTCCAACGAGGCGACCGTGTCGTCGAGTTGGACGCCCTCTCGGGACGCCTGGGAACGCAGCAGTTCGCATTCGGAGAGGAGTTCGGCGATGCCCTCGGGGTCGGGGGCGCCGGGCTTGTCACGCCGGTTGCCCAGAAAAGGGATCTTCATACGCCCAGCGTGTCATCCGCACCCCCGTGCGCACCACAGGCGCGCGGGCCGTCGATTCCGGCCGACTTCACGCCGCGTTCGCGCATGGCTCGTTGACGCGTCACCGGCGTCTCTCCAGTGCCGCGGCAGGCAACGTTTGCCCGTCAGGGAGCGGCGTCCGGTGCGTGCTCTCGGCGTACCGGCCGGAATCCTCGTACTGGACGTACGTGGGCTTTCGGCCGGTGCGGCGACAGTGCGTGCCGGACGTCGCGACGGGGTTGCCGTTGCCTGTCGCGGCACTGGCTCCACGATGCGTCTTCCGTCTCGTCGTGAGCGGGTCGCGAGCGGGTCGTGATCGGGAGGAGTCGGTCGTGCGCCGACGGGTCCGGGGTTGTGCGGTCGTTCTGTCCCTGTGCGCGGCCCTGTTGCCGCAGAGCACCGCAACAGCGGTCCCCGAAGGCAGGGCGGACCCCCTCCCCTTGGAGCGGCTCCTCGACAACACGGCGGTCAGCGACGACGCCCGGCCCGGCGAGGCGGACTTCGACGGGTCCGGCGCCTCCCTGTCGGCACGGGACCTCACAGCCGCCGGCTGGACGCCCGGCCGCACGATCACCGTGCAGGGAGCCCGGCTGACCCTGCCGAGGCGAGCGGCGGCGAACCTGACAACGTGCGGGCCGCCGGTCAGAACGTCCGGCTGGGCGGCCGCGGTGACGGGCTCGCCTTCCAGGTCGCGGGCACGGCCGGGGACCAGGCGAGCGGCACGGTCGCGCACGCGGACGGCACCCGCTCCCCGTACCGGCTGACCGCCCCCGACTGGCACCGCGGCCCGCTCGCCACCGAGGCGGTGACCCTCCCACACCTCAACACAGCCGAGGGCCAACTCACCGAACAGGCCCGGCTGTACGTCGTGACAGAGCCGCTTTCGCCGGGGCGCCGGGTCGTCTCGGTACGGCTGCCGGACACGGCCGGCCTGCACGTGTTCGCCCTGTCGGTGAGGCCCGGCACGCCCGGCTGGAGGGGGAGTTGGGCGGCCGCGACCTCCGGCTACCCGGCTCTGGGGCACCGGCCCCACCGGACGCTCCGGCTCGTGCACACGACGGCGGGCGGGCCTCGGCTGCGGCTGCGGCTGCGGCTGCGGCTGCGGCTGCGGCTGCGGCTGCGGCTGCGGCTGCGGTACGACAACACCTTCGCCGCGGCACCGGTACGCGTCGGGAGCGCGACGGTGGCGGTACAGGCGGCGGGCGCGGCCGCGCGGGATGTGCCGGTGCCGGTGTCGCGACTGCTCTCGGGAGGCGGCTACACGTCCAGGTCCACCACGACCGGCGCGTGGTCCGACGCGCCCTTGCCCTTGCGCTCCTCGCGGTCCACGTACGCGTCGGTGACGGACTTGGCGAACGGCTCGTTGCCGTACACCAGGTCGATGCGCATGCCACGGTTCTTGGGGAAGCAGAGCTGACGGTAGTCCCAGTACGTGAACGGGTGCTCGTACTTCAGGGGCCTCGGGACCACGTCAGACAGGCCCGCCTCGCGCAAGGAGGCCAGGGCGGCCCGCTCGGCCGGCGTGACGTGGGTGGAGCCCTCGAAGGCCGACCTGTCGTACACGTCGTCGTCCGTCGGGGCCACGTTGTAGTCGCCCATCACCGCGAACGGGCGGCTGCCCGCCGCGTCACCCGCGACGGCCGCCTTCAGGGCCTCGAACCACAGCAGTTTGTAGGCGTAGTGCGGGTGGTCCACCTCGCGGCCGTTCGGCACGTACACCGACCAGACGCGGACCGGGCCGCAGGTCGCGGAGATGGCCCGGGGCTCGGGGGCGCCGTCGAAGCCGGGGTCGCCCGGCAGGCCCTTGACCACGTCCTCGATACCGACGCGGGAGAGCACCGCCACGCCGTTCCACCGGCCGGTGGCGTGCACCGCCGCCTCGTAGCCCAGCTCGCGCAGCTGGTCGAGCGGGAACTGCTCCTCGGCGACCTTGGCCTCCTGGAGGCACAGCACGTCGGTGCCGCTGCTCTCCAGCCAGGCCAGCAGCCTCGGCAGGCGGGCGGTGATCGAGTTCACGTTCCAGGTGGCGATGCGCATGCCTGACAACCTACCGGGAGGGTCTGACAACCCGGCCCGCCCGGGTGCCGGGGGCCGGGGCCGTCACACTTCGGCCGACTCCCCCGGCGCCAGCCGCAGGTGCTTCGAGCCGCCGAGGGCGCCGATCTGGTTGTCGTAGACCGGGCGGGCGAGGTCGGTGAGGAGGGCGTCGTGGATGTCGTACGCGCGTTGCGGCCCGACCTCGCGGACGTAGTCGATGACCTCGGAGATCTTGCTCCACGGGGCCATCACCGGAAGCATCAGCGTCTCCACGGCCCGGTCCGGGACGGTGAGGGCGTCGCCGGGGTGGAAGACCCGGCCGTCGTCCACGAGGTAGCCGACGTTGGTGATGCGCGGGATGTCCGGGTGGATCACGGCGTGCAGTTCGCCGTGGACCTGGACGTCGAAGCCGGCGGCGGTGAAGGTGTCGCCGTGGCCGACGGTGTGGACGCGGCCCGGGAAGGCGGCGGAGATCTTCTCCGCGACCGACCTGAGGGTCCAGATCTCGGCGGCCGGGTTGGCCTCCATGGCGACCCGCAGCCGCGCCTCGTTGAAGTGGTCGGAGTGCTCATGCGTGATCAGGATGGCGTCCGCGCCGACCGCGGCGTCCGTCTCGCTGAATCCGCCGGGGTCGAGGACGAGCGTGTGTCCGTCCTTCTCGAGGCGGACGCAGGCGTGCGACTTCTTCGTGAGCTTCATGGCTTCCATCCTGCCCCGGCCACGGCAGGGGGCTCACTCGGTCGGGGTGGTCTCCTCGCGGATGACCTGCTGGGCCACCTTGAACGCGCTGTTGGCCGCCGGTACGCCGCAGTACACGGCCGCCTGCAGCAGCACCTCCTTGATCTCGGCCGGGGTGAGGCCGTTGCGCAGGGCGGCGCGGATGTGGAAGGCCAGCTCGTCCAGGTGACCGCCGGCGACCAGGGCGGTGAGGGTGACGCAGCTGCGGGAGCGGCGGTCGAGGCCGGGCCGGTCCCAGATCTCGCCCCAGGCGTAGCGGGTGATGAACTCCTGGAAGTCCCCGGAGAACTCGTCGGCCTGGGCGAGGGCCCGGTCGACGTGCGCGTCGCCCAGCACCTCGCGGCGGACCTTGAGGCCGGCGTCGTAGGGGTCGGGGCGGCCCATGACCTGGGGCTGCGCCGTGGCCGCGGCGATCTCGGCGCGGGGCGCGGGCTGCGGCGGCGCGGCCGACAGCACCGGCTTGACCGGTGACGCCACGATGGCCGCCATCTGGCCGGTGGTGGAGTCGAAGGCGGGCTGCCAGGCGGTGGAGAAATGTCTCACCAGGAGGTCGGTGACGGCGGCGGGCTGCTCGACCGGCACCAGGTGGGAGGCGCCGGGGACGACGGCGAGCCGGGCGTCCGGGATGCCCGCGACCAGGGTGCGGGCCTCGGCGGGGCCGGTGACCTGGTCGTCCGAGCCGACCAGGACCAGGGTCGGCACACCGACCCGGCCGAGCTCGGGCCGCACGTCGAACGAGGCCAGCGCCTCGCAGGCCGCGATGTAGCAGCCGGGGTCGGTGGTGCGCACCATCTGCACGGCCCACTCGGTGATCGCGGGCTGCGCGGCGGCGAACCCGCCGGTGAACCAGCGGTCCGGGGAGCTGCGGGCGATCGGGTCGAGCCCGTTGGTCCGGACGATCACCCCGCGCTGCCGGAACTCGTCGGCCGTGCCGAAGCGCGGCGAGGCGGCGATCAGGGCGAGCGAGGCGACCCGCTCGGGGTGGCGCAGGGCCAGCTCGATACCGATCGCGCCACCGAGCGCGCAGCCCGCGTAGCCGAAGCGCTGCACGCCCAGTGCGTCGAGCGTGGCCAGCAGCCGGGTGCTCAGGTCGGCGACCGAGCCGGCCGGGTAGGCGGGGGCGCCGCCGTGTCCGGGCAGGTCGAACCGGAAGACACGCCACTGCTTGGCCAGCTCGGGAACCTGCCGGTCCCACATGTGCCAGGTGGTACCCAGGGAGGGTCCCAAGATCAGGACTGGGGCGTCTTCTGGCCCGTCAAAGCGGTATTGCAGGGTGTTCGGTGGTGTCTCGCTCACCCGTCTGAGCCTCTCATCTGTCACGAGATGTCACATCGCCGGGGTGGACCTGGCGGGCCTTGCCCCGCTCCGGTCCTGGCGACGAGAACCAGGTATACATTCTCCGGCATGTACTCGTGGCCGTGTCGGCAGTGGGCCCTCCGGGCGCGTGCCCTCCTTCAGTCGCTACGAGCAACGCTTTCCTCTTTGATCACGGGCTCCAGGCGGTTCAGGAAGCAGCATCG
Source organism: Streptomyces sp. NPDC033131 (assembly GCF_055578365.1). Taxonomy (NCBI): domain Bacteria; kingdom Bacillati; phylum Actinomycetota; class Actinomycetes; order Kitasatosporales; family Streptomycetaceae; genus Streptomyces; species Streptomyces sp. NPDC033131. The sequence continues at coordinate 141,075 of NZ_JBVIPA010000008.1, read as the reverse complement.
AGTGTGGTGCCACGAACGAGGCTCGGTGTGATCCACCTGGAAATCTTCCGAAATCCCGCCCAACAGCAGCTCGAACACCACACGGTGAACGCTTGGTGGAAGGCTTGGTCGTAGCCGGACGCTCCGAGTTACAGCCACCGGTCCAGAACCAGCAAGCGGACTCCGAAGCCACCTCGCCCCAATCCTGCAGGCCGTACGGCGCGCAAGTCGCTCGTAGAGCCTGACGCGACGGGGCTCGAGAAGCTCCATGAGCCGGTACGCGCGTCGGCGAAGTTGCTTGATCGTGAAGGCGTCGCCCGCCTCATGCGCCAGTTCGTGGCCCGACACCGTGTACGCCTCCCCCAGAGCGAGCACGTTCGTCCGCTCCGACGCTTCCACCGTGCCCCGCCAAGGCCGACCCGTCCCGACTCATCGGCTACACGTGCGCCCGCACCGACGCCTCCGGGCCGCCCGTCGTCTCCGGACAGACGACCCACGCGTAGCACCGCGGCCCGGCTCCACGCCCCGAGGAGCTGATGGAGCGGCGCACCCCCATCGCACAGGCAGCGGCAACCCGCTCCCCGCAAAGGCTCACCGCCCCGACAGCCGCCCTCCCTGGGTTTGTGCCGCAGACCGCCGCTGTGCCCGTGGGTGACCGAGCACAGACAGCCGGAAAGGGGCGGAGCCGATGAGCGGCGAAGCGATCCACATCACCCGCCAGTATTGAGATACCGCGCCATCGCGGAGAGCGCCGGGGACCGCACGACCGAACGTGGTGCGGCGCCTCGCCGGGCGGCCGCCGCACGACTTCCGCACGGTGGTCGCCCGGGAGTCGACGGGCCTCGGCTGAAGTCCGGTCAGAACACGCTCTTGTACCCCTGCCACCCGGTCGCGATCTTCGTACGGGCCCCGAACGACCCCTTGCCGTTACCGGTGTTGCGCCACACCGCGCCCGAGGTGTCCCGGGAGATGATGTCCCCTCTGGCGTCGCCGGTGATGTCGCCGACGCCGACGATGACGTTGTACGACGAGCCCCAGTTCGCGGCGAGCTTCACCCGCGCCTTGAAGCCGCCGGTGCCGTTCCCGTCGTACCGCCACAGGGTGTTCGACTTGTCCTGGGCCAACAGGTCGCCGCGGCCGTCGCCGTTGAAGTCGCCGACGCCCACGATCTTCTTGTACGTCTTCCAGTTGTCGTAGAGCTTCACTCGCGCCGACAGCTTCCCCGCGCTCGTGCCCTTGTAGAGGTACACGGCGCCGGTGGAGCTGTTGCGGGCGATGAGGTCGGGCCGCCCGTCGCCGTTCACGTCCCCCGGCGAGGTCAGGACGTCGTACTGGTTCCAGCCCCTGCCGAGCGAGGTGCGCGGGGTGTCCGTGAGGAAGGCCTGGCCGCGCCAGGTCCGGTACGCCCTCAGTTCACCGCTGCTGAAGCGGACGAGGACGTCGTTCTGGCGGTCGCCGTTCAGGTCGCCGAACGGGACCAGGGTCACCGAGGAGGGCCAGCCCGAGGCGGACATGGCCTTGCCGAGGCCTCCCGTCCCGTTGCCCGGACGGTAGCTGATGACACCGGACGGGCTGAGGGTCATCACGTCGCCGATCCCGTCGGGCGTCCAGGTGTCGTAGTTGGTGAAGTCGCGGCGTACGACGGCTCCGTAGGACACGCGCACCGTCTGGGTGACCGTCAGCGCGGGCCCCGACCCGTCGGCGGGCTGGGCCGTCAGCCTGAAGGTGTACGTGCCGTTGGGGACGTAAACGCCCTTGCCGTCGCGGTCGTCCCACTCCGCGGTCAGGTTGCCCGACACCTCGCCGCCGGAGAGCGTACGGACCACCGTGCCGGTGGCCTTGCTGGTGAGCGTGGCCTTCCAGGAGTCGGCGGGCTTGGAGAGCAACCCGCGCCACTGCCACCACGGGTCGCCGCCGAAGCTGCTCGTCACCTCGGACTCGATCACTCCGAGGGCCTGGGTGGCGGTCCCGCTGGGCACCAGGTGGATCCGCCGGTCCGCGTCGACATAGGCCACGGGACCGCCGAACTTGTCCACGGTCCAGGTCACCCCGCGCCGGCTGGAGCCGCCCGCCGCGAGGTCGCCGATCTTCCGGGTGGCTGCGGTGCCGTCGGCGAAGGAGGTGAGCAGGAGCGCGCCGGCCGCGGTGTCGTGCCGTACGACATAGCCGTCGCCGAGCAGGGCCTCGCCGGACGGGACGGGGATGTTCTTCTTCGCCGTACGGTCCCACACCCCGGCCGCCCGCGTCGAGGTCGGGCCGCAGGACCAGTGGATCCAACGGCCCACCGCCTGAAGCTCCTTGGGGACGCACGGGGCGCCGGTGGCGATCGTGTCGGTGACCTTGCCGGTCTTCAGGTCCTTCGCGGTGACGACACCCGTGCCGGAGCCCGGCGTCCACAACTTGGTGCCCCAGACGGAGGCGGCCGTGACCGAGCGGGTCACGATGGGCTGGAGGTCGGAGTACACGCCGAGGTCGCCGACGTACTGCTTGGCCGGGGAGGAGCCGTTGACGATCGCGTAGCGGCCGGTGACGTCGAGGAGGGCTCCGGAGGCGGAGGGCATCCGGAAGAAACCCGCCGCGTCGTCCTTGAAGACGGACTGGACGTACGAGCCACTGGTGGGGTCGGAGTCGGCGGTGAACGTCACCGCGCGGCCGTCCCCGGTGGCGTACGGGCCCACGTTGTGGCCGTCCCAGCCCTGCCAGGTGGGTGCGCCCGGCGTGCCGTCGGCGGCGATCGGCCTGGTGTAGTACGCACCCATGAAGCTGGCGTCGGCCTCGTCGGTGGCCAGCGTGCCGTTCTGCAGCGACAGCCGGTCGATCCTCGCGGCGACCGGCGGTACCGCGGTCAGTTCCCTCAGCGTCGGGGCGGCCGCCCCCGTGTCGGCGACCCGGCGCACCGCCCAGGCGCCGGAGTCGGTGCCGCCCACGGCCAGCAGGCCGCCGTCCGGCGCGCTGACGAGGGAGGTGTTCGCGTGCCGGAGCAGGGTGACCGGGTCACCGCCCGTCAGGGGTACGGCCATCAGCCGCTCGCCGGACTTGTCGACCCAGTCCTGCGGGCTCGCCGGCACGGAACGGGCCACCACCAGCCAGTTCCCGGCGATGCCCACGGACGGGGTGCCCTCCGTGCCGGGCAGCCTCAACGCCGTTGCGGGGGCGGAGAGGTCGGCGCGGTCCAGGACGCGGGCGGACCAGGCACCGGACCACCACACCAGCCGGTCCGCGCTCAGCGCGACGCCGGTCGGCACGACGTTCAGGGTCACGTCGCCGGTGACTTTCGCGGTGGCCAGGTCGACCAGCATCAGGTGCTGCACACCGTTCGGCTGCGCGTAGTTGAGGACGGCGGTGGTGCTGTCGCCGCCCAGGACGGTGAAGTCGGTGGTGACGCCGGTCGGCCATCCCTCGACGGGGGTGCCGTCGGCGGGCGCGCCCGCGCCGTAGAGCCACGGCGTGCGGTTGCCGTCGGTGTCCCGGGCCTGGGTCAGCACGTGGGTGCCGAAGGTGGCCTGGTAGGTGCCGTGGGTGAGGGCGACGTCCGTCCTGGTGCCGGCGGCCATGTCTCTGAGGACGACCTTCTCGGTGGGCGAGACGACCTCGGCAACGATGTCGGACGACGAGCCCAGGTACCCGGGGATCTCCAAGGAGGGCAGTTCGCCCAGTTCGGTCGTCGCGCCAGTGGCGTACGACGTCCACAAGTAGCCGGAACGGCCCTCCTGGGCATGCAGGTAGCCACTGTGCCCCGCGCTGCGGATCCGGTCCGCGCGCGGGGCGTAACGGTTGGACTGGAAGACCTTCTCCACCGGCAGGGCGGTGCCGGCGGAGGCGGTGGCCGCGCCGGTGATCCCTCCGGCGGTCGTGGCGAGGACCGCCAGTGCGGCTATGACCCCGCGGGCAGTGGTACGTCTGGCCAACGTCGGCTCCTGGGCCTCTGGTTCGGAACAAAGGCAGAGCATGACGGGACGACGGCGGCCCAACAGGCGCGCGTCACATGAACGGTGGAATGTCCCCGGCCCCCCGGCCGTCCCCCCAAGCACAGCCGCATGAGGCTAACACCAGCCTGTGCGGCCGTGCCGGTCACTCCCCCTGTGGGAAGACCGGTCACCAGGAGCCGTTCCTCCAGCGGTTGGCCTCGCCCTGTTCGTTGGCCACCGACCGGCACTGGCCGCGCTGCCGCATTCGCAGCCCTGGACGACCTCGGCAGGCGAAGGTCTGCAGATACAAGGCCATCGACTACGAGGTCGGAAAGATTCTTCGCGGGGAACTCTCACACCGCCTATACGGGAAGAAGATCAACAACAGTGACGTCTCAGAACTCGCCGCCGGAGCCGAGACCCGTGAGGGCGCCGACCGGGTCCAGGTCGGGGGTGCCGCGGGGCCACCAGTCGTCGTGGCCCGGTTCGGACTCGTAGGCGTACCACAGGCCGTCGAGGCCGAGGCGGAGCTGGACATGGCCTCGGGGGTGGGTGAGGTGGTTGTGCCAGGGGCGGAAGGCGGGAAGGTCGGCGGCGAGGAGAAGGGGGCGGGCACGGTCGAAGCGGCCGGCCGGCGGGTCCCAGGGCTCTTCGAGGACGGCGAGACCCTCCGGTCCGCCCTGACGCCAGGCGGCGACGGCGCGGGCCAGTTCGGCCGGCGTGCGGCCGGCGGCGGAGGCGAGTGCGGCGTACAGGGCGCGGGTGCCGGCGGTGAGGCCGGAACCGGGGCGGGCCGCGGCGAGCCGCACCGCGTCCTGCCACAGGGTCAGTTCGCCGACCGGGTCGCGGCCGGTGACGAGCAGGGCGTGGGCGCGGGCCGCCGCGTCGGTCGCCAACTGGTCAAGCGCGAAGGGGTCCGGGCCGCCCGGGGCCGCGGGGTACACCGGGGGCTGCTCGGGATGCGGGGGCGGGGGCAGGGGCGCCGGCAGAGGCGGGAGGGCGCGGGGTGCGAGGACCTCGCTCGCCCGTACGCCGGGCGGCCGGGCCGGTGCCTGGTCCTGGGCGGCGCGGGCCGCGCGGGTGGCGCTGAGCCGGGACAGGGCGTCCAGCAGGTCGCGTTCGCCACGGCCGCGCAGCAGGAGCAGGACGAAGGGGTCGGCGTCGAGCAGCCGGGCGGTCTGGTAGCACAGGGCGGCGGCGTGCTTGCAGGGGTGACCGCGGTCGGGGCAGCTGCACTGCGGTTCCAGGTCGCCTGGACCGGGGAGCAGCGGGACGCCGCCCTCCGCGAGCGCCTGGGGCATCTCCCTGTCCAGCAGCGCGGCGATGTGTCCCGGCCGCTCGGCGGCACTGTCCAGGAACCGGTCCCAGTCGGCGTCGTCGAGCGTACGCAACCGCACCTGCACGCGGTACGGCCGCGGGCGGCTCCCCTGGACATAGGCGAGCACCAGTCCGGGAGTCACCGTGATGGCGTCCACGTTCCCCTGCTCCGCGTACGTCCGCCCGCGCGCCAGCCGCTTGGCGTCCAAGGCGCCCTCCTCCAGCGCGGTCACCCACGCGTTGCCCCACCAGGTCTCGGCGAAGCCGGTGCCGTCCGACGGCCGGGGCGGGAAGGCGGGGAAGGTACGACGCAGGTCGCCGTCGCGGCCGGGGGCGGCCATGGAAGAGGGCCGGCGGGGTGGCGCGGGCGTGGTCGGGGGCGGGGTCGGGGTCATGGTCGGGGCGGGGCTCGCCGTGCTGGTGCCACTGGGGGTGCCGGTCTCGGGGCCGGTGCCGGTCTCGTCCGGTGAGGTCGGGGGCGAGGGGGGTCCTGCGCTGTCGATCCCCCCTTCCCGGGCGGCGCTGTCTCCCGGCTCCTCGTCAGGCATCCGGAAGGCGTCGGCCAGCAACTCCCGTACGTCACGCGCCCGGCGGTCGGCCGACCGGCCGGACGTGGCGCCACGAGCCGGGGAGGCGATGGGCGGCGTGGGACGGCTCGCTCGACGTGCGGTCCCGGCCTCCTGGGCCACGGCGTCCGCCCGAGCCCGCCGGGCCGTGTCACGGGCCGCACGCAGCGCCTCGCGCGCGACGTCCGCGGGACGCCCGCCCCGACGGTCCGCTTCGCCACCGGTCTGGGCCGGCGAGCCGGGCTGAGGTTCGGGGGCGGCGGAGCGGGCCTCGGCACCGGATGTGGGCCCGGCACCGGCACCGGCTGATGCCTCCCGCGTCGAGCTGCCCGGCGTACCGCCGTCGGCAGCGGCGGACGCCTCCAGGGCCGGCGCATCCACGTCGCTGTCGGACGCGCGGCCGGAGGCCGCCTCCACCGCCGGCCTGTCGTCGGCACTGCCCGCGTCATCGGTGTCCCGGTCATCCGTGTCCCGGTCATCCGTGTCCCGGTCATCCGTGCCCGGGTCATCGGCCTCCGCGTCCCCCGTGTCCGCGGTCCCGTCGCGCCTGGCGGCGATCGCCCTCCGCAGCGCCTCGCGGGCCACGTCACCCGGCCGGGCCTGAGCCTCACGAGCCTTCTCGGGCTCCGGCTCCGTCTCGGGCGCCGGCTCCGCCCCGGAAACCGTCTCCGCCGCGGGCACGGCCCCCGTCCCGAGCGCTCCGGTGTCCGCAGGTGCCGTGGCTTCGTGTTCTCCAGCCTCCTCGTGTTCCGGCGCCGCCCCGGCCGCCCCGCGGCCGGCGGCGCGCTCCCGGGCCTCCTGGAGTGCGCGGCGTGCCTGGTCGGCGGGGTGGGGGGTCACTGGGTCCTCCGGAGGGAGACCAGGTCGGTGAGTTCGCGGTCGGTCAGCTCCGTGAGGGCCGACTCGCCGGAGCCGAGGATCGCGTCGGCGAGTGCCCGCTTGGCCTCCAGCATCTCGGCGATGCGGTCCTCGACGGTGCCCTCGGTGATGAGGCGGTGGACCTGGACGGGCTGGGTCTGGCCGATGCGGTAGGCGCGGTCGGTGGCCTGCTCCTCGACGGCCGGGTTCCACCAGCGGTCGAAGTGGACGACGTGGCCCGCGCGGGTGAGGTTCAGGCCGGTGCCGGCCGCCTTCAACGACAGCACCAGGACGGGGGTCGCCCCGCTCTGGAAGCGGTCCACCATGCGTTCGCGCTCCGGTACCGGTGTGCCCCCGTGCAGGAGGTCCACCGGGACCGCGCGGGCGGTGAGGTGGGAGGTGATCAGGCGGGCCATGCCGACGTACTGCGTGAAGACGAGCGCCGAGCCGTCCTCGGCGAGCAGTGTGTCCAGCAGTTCGTCGAGCAGGGCCATCTTTCCGGAGCGGGCGGCCAGCCGGTCGGTGGCCGTGGCCGGGACGTCCTCCTTCAGGTAGAGCGCCGGGTGGTCGCAGATCTGCTTGAGCGCGGAGAGCAGCTTGAGCACCAGGCCGCGGCGGCCGATGCCCTGCGCGGTCTCGATGGCCAGCAGCGACTCGCGCACCACCGCCTCGTAGAGGGAGGCCTGTTCGCGGGTGAGCGGGACCGGGCGGTCGGTCTCCGTCTTGGGCGGCAGCTCGGGCACGATGCCGGGGTCGGACTTCTTGCGGCGCAGGAGGAAGGGGCGCACGAGGCGGGCCAGCCGGGCGACCGCCTCGTCGTCCTCGCCGTTCTCCACGGCGCGCGCGTGGCGGGCGCGGAAGGACTTCAAGGGGCCCAGGAGGCCCGGTGTCGTCCAGTCCAACAGGGCCCAGAGCTCAGAGAGGTTGTTCTCCACCGGCGTGCCGGTGAGGGCCACGCGCGCGGGGGTCGGGATCGTGCGCAGGGCCTTCGCGGTCGCCGAGTACGGGTTCTTGACGTGCTGTGCCTCGTCCGCGACGACCATGCCCCAGTGCTGCTCGGCCAGTCGGGGTGCCGCCGACCGCATGGTGCCGTACGTGGTGAGGACGAAGCCGCCGTCGAGGTCGTCCAGGCTGCGGTCCGGGCCGTGGAAGCGGCGGACGGGGACGCCGGGCGCGAACCGGGTGATCTCCCGCTGCCAGTTGCCGAGCAGGGAGGCCGGGCAGATCACCAGCGTGGGTTCGGGGCGGGCTCGGCGCAGGTGCAGGGCGATGAGGGTGATGGTCTTGCCGAGTCCCATGTCGTCGGCGAGGCAGCCGCCGAGACCGAGGGAGGTCATCAGGTCCAGCCAGGCCAGGCCGCGCAGTTGGTAGTCGCGGAGGGTGGCGTGCAGGCCGGGAGGCGGCTCCGCGGGTCGTACGCCGGCCGTCAGGCGGTCACGCAGGGTGGCCAGGGCGCCGGCCGGGACCGCCTCGACCGTCTCGCCGTCGACCTCCGCGTGGCCGGTGAGGGCGACGGACAGCGCGTCGACCGGGTCGAGCAGGCCCAGTTCACGCTTGCGGGCCTTGCGGACGAGGGCGGGGTCGACCAGCACCCACTGGTCCCTCAGGCGGACGACCGGGCGGTGCGCCTCGGCGAGGGTGTCCATCTCGCCCTCGCTGAGCGGATCGCCGCCGAGCGCCAACTGCCAGCGGAACTGGAGCAGTTCCTCGCTCTCGAAGAAACCGGTGCCGTCGGTCGCCGAGCCGGGCGCGGGTCGTACCACGGCCGCCGCGGTCAGGTCCTGCGCCAGGTCCCGCGGCCAGTGCACGGCCACTCCGGCCGCCGCGAGCCGGGTCGCCGCCACGCCGAGCAGGTCGCCCAACTCCTCGTCGGACAGTGCCAGTACGTCGGGCACGTCCTGCTCCGAGAGCCGGTCGAGCGGCGGCCACACACGGGCCGCGCGCCGCACCGCGAGGGCCGCGTCCACACGCGCGCGGGTGCCGAAGGCCGCGTCCGCGTCACCCGCCCACAGGGCCGCCGCGTCGACCACGAGGGTCGGGTCGGCGAGGCTGTGCACCTGGACGATCGCCGCGCCCGCGTGGCGCGTCCCGTCGCCGCTGCTGTCGAACAGGTTGTACGCCGACAGGTCCAGGCGGAGCGAGATCCGCACGCCCGCGTCCATGCCGGCGGCGACCTCCGCGGCCCAGTCGGCGGCGTCGGGCAGGCGCTGCGGCTCGCGCGCCGCGAAAGGCTTGCCACAGGCGTACGCGGCGGCCGGGGTGCGGGGCAGGGTGTCCGCGACGGCGTCCAGGAAGGAACGCATCAGCGCTTCCGGTTCGGGCAGCCGGATCGCGCCCGGGCCGGGCAGGGGGACCGCGTGCCCTTCGTAGGGCAGGGCGGCCGCGACCGCGCGCAGGTGGGCGATGTCGTCGGGGTCGAGGGGGCCGGCCCGCCAGGCGTCGTGGCCGGTGGCCGTCAGGCCGGGCAGCAGCCGGCCGCGGGCGGTGAGCCGCAGCGCGTGCAGCGCGGCGGCACCCCAGCAGGCGGTGGCGGGGTGGGCGGCGGGATCACGCCGGGCGCGGACGAGGAGCGGCAGGGCCTCGCCGAGGGGCAGCGACAGCGCGGGGGTGGTCCTGCGGCGCACCGCGCCACCATGTCGCCGTACGACGGTGAGCTCGGTGTCGGCTGCGGCCGGCTGTCCGTCCTCCGGGTCCCAGAAGGCCATCCGCCCCTCGCGCGGAAGGGGCGCGGGCAGGAACACGGCCGCGAGTCGGACGGGGACGGACCGGTCCTCCCGCGCCGGGGAGGCGACCGCTCGGCCCGGGCTGCCGGGCGGCACCGCCGCCATGTCGCTCATACGTCCTGTCACCTCCCGCCCCTGTGCCGGATCAGTCGTCTTCGACTCTACGGGCGGGGTCTGACAATCGGCTCCGGCGACCGGCGGGGCCCGTCGTTCTAGGGAACCGTGCGCGAGACGACGTAGACCATGGGCGAGACCGGGTTGGACAGGTTCACGACGACGTCCTGGGTGGGGGCGGGGTTCTTCTGCGTGTGGACGAGGCCGAGCCACGGGCCCGGGCCCTTGAACGACCAGCCGCTGACGCTCTGGTCACGCGTGCTGATGGTGATCTCGCCCTCTTCCAGGGCATCCCGGTTGACGCCCACACCGGTGAGGAAGGCGTCGAGGCCGGCGGCGCTGGTCCGGAACTGGACGTAGAGGCGGCTGGTCTTCCAGTTGTTGGTCTCGTAGTAGGCGATGTGGTCCGCCGGGTGCGGGACCGGCACCTGGTAGAGGCGGCGCTGCACCTTGGACGGCCAGCCCTCGGTGAGGCCGGTGGCCGAGTACTTGGCCTCCTTGTCCTTGCCACTGTTGCGGCTCTGGTTCGCGGAGATCACGAGGTAGCCGGCCGGGACGCCGATGAGCAGCACGATGATGAGCAGCGTGAGGGCCCGGCGCCGGTTCCGGTGCCGGCGGTCCTCCGGCTCGTCGGGGGGCATCGCCTGGCGCGGCAACGACGCCGTCACGCCGTGTCCTGGGACGTACGGCGGGCCTCCGTGTACCGCTCGTACCGCTCGTAGCGCTCCACCCGGCGGCGCTTGGCACGCCGGAAGCGGCGGGCGACCAGGCGGGACAGGTCGGCGGCGCCGACCATGCCGGCCTCGGGGCCGAGCTGGGCGCGGACGATCCGGGCCTCGGGTCGGTAGCCGCGGCCGGTGAGCTGCCGCTTGAACGCGTCCCGGGCGGGGCCGATGAGCAGGCCGTCGGCGGCCGAGACACCGCCGCCGATCACGAAGCAGGAGGGGTCGAGGGCGGCGGCGAGGTTGGCGATGCCGACGCCGAGCCACTGGCCGATGTCCTGGAGCAGTTCGATGCACATGGCGTCGCCCTCGCGGGCCAGCTCGGTGATCATCGGGCCGGTGATGTCGCCGATGTTGCCCTTGACGTGCTCGATGATGCCGTACGCCACCGGGGAGTCCGCCGCGGCCAGTTCGCGCGCCTCCCTGACCAGCGCGTTGCCGGAGCTGTACTGCTCCCAGCAGCCGCGGTTGCCGCACGGGCAGCGGTGGCCGCCGGGCACGACCTGCATATGGCCGAACTCACCGGCGACGCCGTACTTGCCGCGCTTGACCTGGCCGTCCTCCAGGATCGCGCCGCCGATTCCGGTACCGAGCGTGATCATGACGAGGTGGTCCTCGCCGCGGCCCGCGCCGAAGCGCCATTCCGCCCAGGCGGCGGTGTTGGCGTCGTTGTCGACGAGGACGGGCACGGACAGCCTGCTGGAGATGCGGTCCCTGAGGGGCTCGTTGCGCCAGGACAGGTGCGGCGCGAACAGGACGCGGTTGCGGTCGGCGTCGACCCAGCCGGCCGCGCCGATGCCGACCGCGTGCACGTCGTGGCGGTCGGACAGGTCCAGGACCAGTTCGACGATCGTGTCCTCCACGACCTTCGGGCTCTTGGACTTGTCCGGGGTCTCCGTGCGCAGCTTCTCCAGGATGTTGCCGTCGGCGTCGACGACGCCCGCCATCACCTTCGTGCCGCCGATGTCGATGCCGACGGTGGGCACGCGGGGTGCGGTCAGGTGCGATCGGCGCTCCCTCGTGCCGACCGTGCGGAGCGCTGGGGCGCGGCGGGAGCCGATGGGGGCGCTGAAGTTGCCGTAGGTGCTCATCGGCCCTGATTCTGCCTCACGGTTGCGGTGGGTGCCGTGCGGGGGAGCAAAGGGGCGGTTCCTGTGACGTGCCGGGCGCGGGTCGTGTGCGACTGCCCATCATCGTGCCCCGCTTCGGCATCCCGAATCCGTCTCCCACCGGGCCGGCGTGGGGCCACAGTGATCTCACATCCGGCGACCGGGGCGCCACCCGGTCGCTTGTCCGGACAATGCGACGAACCGGAATCCTGCCTTCAGGGGCGTACGAGCAGCTGGAACTCGAAGGAGTAGCGGGTCGGCCGGTAGGTGTGACTGCCGAACTCGACGGCGCGGCCGGTGTCGTCGAAGGTCGTGCGCTGCATGGTGAGCAGCGGGGCGCCGGCCTCCTCGGCGAGCCGCTCGGCCTCGACGGCGGTGGCCGCGCGGGCGCCGATGGACTGCCGCGCGCTGTGCAGTGTGATCCCGGCGGACCGCATCATGCGGTACAGGCCCGTGGCCTCCAGCTGCCCGGTGTCCAGGTCGAACAGCCCGGGCGGCAGGTGGTTGCACAGGTACGCCATCGGCTCGCCGTGCGCCAGCCGCAGCCGTTCCACCCGGTGCACGTCGCTGTCCTCGGCCACGCCCAGAGCGGCCGCGATCTCCGCGGTCGCCGGGACCATGGTGTTGACGAGGACTTTCGTCGCGGGGCGCTGGCCCGCCGCCTCCAGGTCGTCGTAGAGGCTGCTGAGCTCCAGGGGACGCTTGACCTGGCTGTGCACGACCTGGGTGCCGACACCGCGGCGGCGCACCAGCAGGCCCTTGTCGACGAGCGACTGGATGGCCTGGCGGACGGTGGGCCGGGACAGGCCGAGCCGGGCCGCGAGCTCGATCTCGTTGCCCAGCAGGCTGCCCGGGGTCAGGGCTCCGTGCTCGATGGCGGCCTCCAGCTGCTGGGACAGCTGGAAGTACAACGGCACCGGGCTGCTGCGGTCCACACTGAGCTCGAGCGTCACGGTCGGGTCCACTCCTGGTTTCGGCACGGGGCCGAGCGTAGCTCCGTGAGTGGTTGACGGGAAGTTGTGTAGTTCGATTGTCCGGACATATGCATTGACAGCGTGCCGGGTCGGCACGCAGGTTGGTCACATGCGCATCGGAGTCATCGGTACGGGTCGCATAGGCACCATCCATGCGAACACCCTCAGCCGGCACCGGGAGGTCGGCTCCTTGATCCTCACGGACGTGGACCCCGCGCGGGCCCAGGATCTCGCGTACCGGCTGGGTGAGACGGCGGCGCCGGGAGTGGACGAGATCTTCACGTGGGGCGTGGACGCGGTGGTGATCACGACGGCGACGTCGGCTCACGCCGAACTGATCGGTCGGGCAGCACGCTCGGGGCTCCCCGTGTTCTGCGAGAAGCCCATCGCGCTGGATCTGGCGGGCACATTACAGGCGATAGGCGAGGTCGAGACTGCCGGAACGATCCTGCAGATGGGGTTCCAGCGTCGTTTCGACGCGGGCTACCGGGGCGCGCGGGACGCGGTGCGCTCGGGGCGGCTCGGGAGGCTGCACACCGTGCGGGCACTGACCTCCGACCAGGCCCCGCCGCCGGCCGCGTACCTGCCGCAGTCCGGCGGGCTGTACCGGGACACCCTGATCCACGACTTCGACGTCCTGCGCTGGGTGACGGGGCACGAGATCGCCGACGTGTACGCGGCCGGATCCGACGCGGGCCCCGCGATGTTCCGCGAGGCGGGCGACATCGACACGGGAGCGGCCCTGCTCACCCTGGACGACGGCACACTCGCCACGGCGACGGCGACGCGGCTGAACGGGGCCGGGTACGACGTGCGCATGGAACTGGCCGGGGAGCTGGACCAGATCGTGGTGGGCCTGGACGACCGGACGCCCATCGCGTCCACCGAGCCGACCGGCCCGCCGGCCGCGGACAAGCCCTGGACGGGGTTCCTGGAGCGGTTCGGACCCGCGTACGAGGCGGAGCTGATCGAGTTCGTCGACGTCGTGCGGGGCGGGCGGCCGAACCCGTGCGACGGACGCGAGGCGTTGCAGGCCCTGCGGATCGCCGAGGCGTGCGAGGTGTCCCGGCGCGAGCGGCGGGTCGTGGGGCTCGCGGAGATCGCGGGCGCGGCCGGCGCGACGGTGCCGTGACGGGGCGCTGCCCTTCGGCGCCCGTCTTCCTCTCGGCCTTCCCGTCTTCCCCCGGCCTTCCCGCCTTCCCCCGGCACTCCCGCCTTCCCGCGGCACTCCCCTCCCAGGGACGACACGCGGGTACCGCGGCTAGCGTCCGTCCTCCTCCGCCTCCTCCTCCAGCAGCCCCGCGTCATAGGCCAACAAGGCGATCTGCACCCGGTTGTTGAGGTCGAGCTTGGCCAGGACACGGGAGACGTGGGTCTTGACCGTGGCGACGCTCATGAAGAGCGCGGCGGCGATCTCGGCGTTGGAAAGGCCGCGGCCTACGGCGACGGCGACCTCGCGTTCGCGGTCGTTGAGGGCGGCGATGCGGGCACGCGCGCGCGTGCGGCGGGTGTCGGCGGCGGTTCCGGCCGCGTGCTGCATCAGCCGGCGGGTCACGGTGGGCGACAGGACGGGGTCGCCTGCCGCGACGCGGCGCACCGCGGCGACGATCTCGGCGGGCGGGGTGTCCTTGAGGACGAACCCGGCGGCGCCCGCGCGCAGGGCCCACAGGACCTGCTCGTCGGCGTGGAAGGTGGTCAGGACCACGACCTGCGGGGCCTCGGGCCGGCCGCGCAGCCGCTCGGTGGCGGTCAGGCCGTCCACCGACGGCATCCGGATGTCCATCAGGACGACGTCCGGACGGGTGCGGTCGACGAGTTCCTGGACCTCGCCCCCGTCGGCGGCCTCGCCCACGATCTCGATGTCGTCGGCGCCGCCCATCATCAGGGACAGGCCGGCCCGGACCAGCGGGTCGTCGTCGACGAGGAGCAGTCTGATGGCAGTCATGGGGGCTACGTAATCACGGTTGCGCGGCGGGCGAATCACCGTTGTACCGGGCGAGTTGGGGGTGGCGGCACCCCCCGCGGGAGTCACCGCCACGGCAGCCACGCCCGCACCGCGAACCCCCCGCCCTCCTCCGGCCCGTGCTCCAGGCTGCCCCCGGCCAGCGTCGCGCGTTCGGTCAGGCCGATCAGCCCCTGGCCGGAACCGGGGACAGGGGGGACGTCCCCGTCGGGCGCCGGGTTGCGCACCGACATTGTCAGGCCCTCCCCCGGGGCGCCGGTGACGGACACCGTGACCTCGGCGCCGGGGGCGTGCTTGCGGGCGTTGGTCAGGCCCTCCTGGGCGATGCGGTAGGCGGTGCGTCCGACCGAGGCGGAGACGGCGGCGGGGTCGGCGACACGGCTGTCGAGCGTGACCTTCATCCCGGCCTCACGGGACTCGGCGACCAGCGTGTCCAGGGCGGCCAGCGTCGGCTGGGGGCGGCCCGCGTCGTCGGAGTCGCCCGTCCGCAGGACGCCGATGATCTCCCGCAGGTCCTGCAGGGCCTCGTGCGCGCTCTCCCGGATGACACCGGCGGCCCGGGCGACCTCCTCGCGGGGTGCGTCCGGCCGGAACTCCAGGGCGCCCGCGTGCACGCTCAGCAGGGTCAGCCGGTGCGCGAGCACGTCGTGCATCTCCCGGGCGATGGCCTCGCGGGCGAGCCGCTGCGCCTGCTCCGCGCGCAGCCGCGCCTCCGTCTCGGCACGCCGGGCCCGGTCGCGCAGGCTCAGCATGAGCTGCCGCTTGGACCGGGCGAGCATGCCCCAGCCGGTGATCGCCGCGGTCAGGAGCAGGGTGAACACCACCGCAGGCACGTACGACAGGTCGGGGTCGGGGCGCACCCACAACAGGAGCGGAACCGCTGCGAGTTGGACGCCGCCGACCCAGGCCGAGTACCGGAACGGCCGGTGCACGGCGAGCGTGAACAGGGCGACGATGCCGGCGCCGGCCGAGGTGGTCGAGACGAAGGCGAGGGGGATCGTCGCGACGGCGAGACCGAGGGGCCACCGGCGGCGCAGCCATACCGCGGCGCAGGCAAGGGCGCCCAGCAGTTGGTCGGTCACCACGACGGCGTGCGGGAGGCCGGGGTCGTCGGAGAGCGTGTCCGCGACCGCCAGGCCGATGACGGCGGCCAGCAGGAAGACGAAGAAGTCGACGACCCAGTCGCGCGCGGTCCGCCGGGGCGGCCGCCCGGCCCGCCCCGCCTCGGGGTCGAGCTCGTGGATCACGGCGGAGGGCAGCATCCAGCGCCGCCCGGGAAAGGCAGTCGTTTCGGAAGCCGTCTCGTCACTGCTCACGGTCGACGAATCTATGCGGGGGCGGCCCGTGGCACCTCCGGATGCACCGGTTCCGCGACCAAAGTCGCGGCACCGGAGACTTTCGGCGCGGCCGGCCCGGCCGGATCGGGGACTTCCGTCGGACGTGCCTCGCCCCGCGGCCGATGTGGGTGGGGGGTCCGCGGGGCGAGGGTCTTTTCCATGAAGCAGCTGCTGGAGCTACTCGGTTTTCTTGCCCTGGTGCAGGGCGCGATGGGCCTGTTGCACGAGTTCACCGACTGGCACGTGGGGTTCGTGCAACGGATCGGATTCCTCGACGGCTACGAGGTCTACGCGAGCGTCACCTTGGTCGTGCTGGCGTTCGCGCTGTTCGCCGTGGCCGAGAGCCGGCGATGACACCCCGGCTCAGCAGTCGTGGTCGACCAGGTCGAACGAGGCGTAGTGGTCGGCCGTGTAGTAGTCCTCCTGGTACTCCTCACCGGTGACGATGCGGCGCGCTCCGCGCGTGGACGAGCCGGGGGTGATGACCGTGTACTCGTGGTAGTAGCCGGTCGACCGGCCCGGAAGGACGCCTTCCCGGTTCTGGAAGACCGTCCCGTCCTGCGAGTAGGGGTAGGGGCCGCCCTGCTCGATCAGGTCGAGCGTGTCGTGTGCCTGGGAGGGCAGGTCGCTGTAACAGATGCTGCCGACCGCCGTGGCGGCCGCGTTCGCCGAGGTGGCGGTGACGGTGCCGCCCACGAGAAGGGCGGACAGGAGAGCGGCGGCGGCGCCGATCCGGGTGGCGCGTGGGGGGAATCTCATGACCCCATGATGACGCGCGTAGATGATGGCATGTCAATGACAACTTCGGAGATTTTCCCGTCAAGTCCGAGGAGTTTTCGGGGAGTTAACCTTCGGGGAGCTCGTAGGTGCCGTACTCCGGACGACCGGCCACGTCGTACGACTGGATGGAGACGCCCGCGCCCGTGATCTGCCCGCCGGTGTGCCGGAAGGCGGTCGGTACGGCGCCCTCGGCGAACAGGCGACGACCGGCGCCCAGCACGACCGGGAAGGTCAGCAGGTGGACCGTGTCGACGAGGTCGAGGGCGAGCAGCGACCGGGCGAGGGCACCGCTGCCGTGCACCTGGAGCTCGCCGTCGGTGCCCTCCTTGAGAGCCGTGACCTCCTTGGCCAGGTCGCCGCCGATCACGGTGGTCCCGGACCAGCCGGGGTCCGTGAGGCTCGCGGAGGCGACGTACTTCGGCAGGGCGTTCAGCTTCGAGGCGACCGGGTCGGCCGGGTCGGTGTTCTTCGGCCAGTACGCGGCGAAGATGTCGTACGTACGACGGCCGAGGAGGAAGGCGCCGACGCGGCCGAAGACGCCGTTGACGAACCGGCCGAAGTCGTCGTCCCAGTACGGGACGGTCCAGCCGCCCTGCCGGAAGCCGTCTCGGGTGTCCTCCTTGGGGCCGCCGGGGGCCTGGTGGACGCCGTCGAGGGTGACGAAGGAAGTGAGGACGAGCTTGCCCATGGCGGGGCCTCCTGTCGCGAGCGGGGTCTGTTGTCATGAGGACAGACCCCACCGGCACCCGCAACTCATCGGCCGGCGGTGAGTCCCCTCGTCCCGATCTGCGGGCGGTCGGTGGACGGCGGGTTTCGCCCCCGCCGCCCCTTCCGGTCCCGTCCCTGGGTGCTGCGCCCCCAGACCCCCGCTTTCGGCCCGAAGGGTCTCGTCCTCAAACGCCGGACGGGCTGACATCAGCCCCTCCGGCGTTTGAGGAGCGGGGTCTGGGGCGGAGCCCCAGAAGGACGGGAAAGGGAAGGGGCGGCGGGGGCGAAAACCCCCTGTGTCAGCCGCCCAGTTCCTGATGGCGTGCCGCCAGCGCCGCCGCGCCGGTTTCCGTCAGCGAGCCGAACAGCCGCAGCCGGGAGATCCCGCCGTCGGGATAGATGTCCACGCGCGCGTGTGTGCCGACGGCCGGCTCCGGGAGGACGAAGCGGTGGTTGGTGTCGGGCTGGAGGCGGGTGCGCGCAAGGATCTCCGTCCACGCGCCGTCCGCTCCGTCCCGCACGGACACCGACGCCCAGCCCGCGCTGTTGCCCTTCAGGTACGCCGTGTCGATCTCCAGCGCGCGGATCCGGGACTGCGCGGCCAGGCGGTAGCGGATCCAGTCGTTGCCCTGGTCGCGGCGGCGGCGCGTCTCCCAGCCGTCGTCCATCTTGCGCGAGCGGCCCGGCTGGATGGTGTTGGTGGCCGGTGAGTAGAAGAGGTTGGAGGCGTCCTCGGCCTGGCCGCCGTTCTCCAGGGCGACCACGTCGAAGGTGCCGAGGACCTCCAGCCACGTCGGGTCCGGGACGACCTCGCCGTACACGCGCAGGCGCGCGATGCCCCCGTCGGGGTGCTGGTTGACGCGCAGGTGTGTGAAGCGCTGTTCGACCGACACCGCGAAGCCGTTCGCCGCATGGCCGCCCACCGCCGTGCGGGGGACCAGCGTCGTCCACTTCGCGTCTTTGGACAGCAGGTCCTCCGGCGAGGGGGACCCCGGAACCGACGTGCCCTCGACCGACACCGCCTGCGGGTAGTTGCCGCGGAAGTGGGCCGTGTCGACGACGATGCCGCGGATGACGCCGGGGGCGCCGAGGCGGACCAGCGCCCAGTCGTGGTCCTCGGCCGTGGGCCACGGGTGGCCGGCGGATGCTCCGCGGCGGCGCCGGGTCTCCCAGCCGTCCATGATCTTGCCCTTGTGCCCGAAGTGCTCGGGGTCGAACTCGGCGGGCCCGGGAAGCAGCAGGTTCTCCCGCTGGGCGAAGAACTCGTCGTTGGCGGCGATCACCGCGGCGCCGAGCTGCCGGTCGGCGAGGTCGGCGTACTGGGTGAAGGGGAAGTCGGCGGTGCGGTAGTCCGCGTACGGGTCACCGCCTCCGTAGGGGTTCGCGTCGCCGGTGAAACGAGCCGGAGGGGATGCGGGCTGCGCCGTCACGAATGGTGCCTTTCAGGAGTCGGCCGCTGCGGGTGCGGGAGCGGAAGCGAGAGAGGTGGATCAGGGGGTGCGGGTGAGCAGTGCGCCCTTCGGCTCGGTGAACTCGCCGTCCGCGACGATGCGTTCGCCGCGCAGCCAGGTGGACTTCACGACGCCGTGCAGGGTCTTGCCCGCGTACGCCGTGACGGGGTTGCGGTGCTGGAGGGCGGCCGGGTCCACGGTGAACGTCTCGTCGGGCGCGAGGACCGCGAAGTCGGCGTCGCGGCCCGCCTCGATGGCGCCTTTCCGATCGAGGCCGACCAGGGCGGCCGTCCGCGTCGACATCCAGCGGGCCACGTCCTCCAGGCCGTGGCCGCGCCTGCGCGCCTGAGTCCACACCGCCGCCAGGCTCAGCTGCAGACCGGAGATGCCGCCCCACGCCGTCGCGAAGTCGTCGGTCTTCAGGTCCGCCGTCGACGGCGAGTGGTCCGTGACCACACAGTCGATCGTGCCGTCCGCCAGTGCCTGCCAGAGCAGGTCCTGGTTGGCCGACTCGCGGATCGGCGGGCAGCACTTGAACTCGCTGGCGCCGTCCGGGACTTCCTCGGCGGTGAGGGTGAGGTAGTGCGGACAGGTCTCGACCGTGACGCGGACGCCCTCCGCCTTGGCCGCCGCGATCAGCGGGAGCGCGTCGGACGAGGACAGGTGGAGGACGTGCACGCGCGCGTCGAGGCGCTTCGCCTGGGCGATGAGCTGAGCGATCGCGGTGTCCTCCGCGTCCCGCGGGCGGGAGGCCAGGAAGTCGGCGTACCTGGGCCCGCCCTGCTGCGGGGCGGCGCCCAGGTGGTGCGGGTCCTCGGCGTGCACGATCAGCAGGCCGCCGAAGGAGGCGATCTCGGCGAGGGAACGGGCGAGCCGCTCCTGGTCGAGGTGCGGGAACTCGTCCACGCCGGAGGGTGACAGGAAGGCCTTGAAGCCGAAGACGCCGGCCTCGTGCAGCGGGCGCAGGTCCTTGACGTTGTCGGGCAGGGCGCCGCCCCAGAAGCCGACGTCGATGTGGGCCTTGCCGGCGGCGACGTCCTGCTTCGTACGGAGGTGGTCGACCGCCGTGGTGGGCGGGAGGGAGTTGAGCGGCATGTCGACGAGCGTGGTGATGCCACCGGCGGCCGCGGCGCGGGTGGCGGTCCAGAAGCCCTCCCACTCGGTGCGGCCGGGGTCGTTGACGTGCACGTGGGTGTCGACCAGGCCGGGCAGCAGGACGTGCTCGCCGACGTCCTCCAGGCGGGCACCGGCCGGCACCTCGGCGTCGTACGGCAGGACGGCCGTGATCGTCCCGGCGGAGACCGCGACCGAGGCGGCGCGGGTCCCTTCCGGGGTGATGACGCGCGTCGAGCGCAGTACCAGTTCTTCGTCGGACACCCGGTGCCCCTCTCACGCTGCGTGTGTGCCGTTTTACTTCCGGGAAACGGGATTTACTTCCACGTAACGGAATTCAACGTTCTGTTGAAGGAGTCTTCACTCCCGCCCTCACGCCGTCAAGGGCACACTTCCCCAGGGGACCACAAAGGCGCTCACTCTGGACGTTTCCACAAGACGGAATTAACATTCCGACAGGCAGAACGTAGCTACGCACCAACGGGGAGTCAACCGACCCACGGGTAGGCTTCTGCCCTTCCCGCCTGTCCCGAAAGGAACGCGCCGTGCCGACGTCCAGCGCCAGCACCACCGACTCCGCGAAGTCCGCCAGCGGCGGAGTCCAGTCCCTCGAGCGCGCCTTCGACCTGCTGGAACGGATGGCGGACGCGGGCGGCGAAGTCGGTCTCAGCGAGCTCTCCGCGAGCAGCGGGCTGCCCCTGCCGACCATCCACCGCCTGATGCGCACCCTGGTGGTCTGCGGATACGTACGCCAGCAGTCCAACCGCCGCTACGCCCTCGGCCCGCGGCTGATCCGCCTCGGCGAGTCCGCCTCCCGTCTGCTCGGCACCTGGGCGCGCCCTCACCTCGCCCGGCTGGTCGAGGAGACCGGTGAGACGGCGAACATGGCGCTGCTGGACGGCGACGAGATCGTCTACGTGGCGCAGGTGCCGTCGAAGCACACGATGCGCATGTTCACCGAGGTCGGCCGGCGCGTCCTGCCGCACTCCACGGGCGTCGGCAAGGCCCTGCTCGCGAACACCCCGGACGGCGAGGTGCGCGCCCTGCTGGCCCGCACCGGCATGCCGGCCGCGACGGAGAAGACGATCACCACACCGGAGGGCTTCCTCGCGGCGCTGGCGGACGTGCGGCGACGGGGCTACGCGGTCGACGACAACGAGCAGGAGATCGGCGTCCGCTGCCTCGCGGTGTCCGTTCCCAACTCCCCCACACTGGCGGCCATTTCCATCTCGGGCCCGGCGGGCCGGGTCACGGAGGCGGCGACGGAGAAGATCGTGCCGGTACTCCAGCAGGTGGCGGCGGAGCTGTCGGAGGTGCTGGCGAGTTCGGGCGGTCCGGCCGCCTGACGGTCCGCCGACGGCACCGACCGGACAGCGCGTTGACCGCACCCGACGGCCGGGCCGCCTGGGCGCCGAGCGGCGCGGCCATCACCGCTCCGAGGACCGGCCGACGCCCGCTCCAGGCCTTGGCGCAGGGAGGTGGGGACCGGCGGCCCGGCGCTCGTCCCCGCACACGGCCGGTCCGCGCCGCCGAACGGCAGTCGAGCCCGGCGGGCAGACGACGGTACGGCCTCGGCCGCCGGGCAGCGGCGACCTCACACCGAGGACGGGCGCCCCGTCCGGGACGGCGGCCAGGTCCTCGCGACGCGGTCCACTCCCTTGGCCGAGGCCGCCGAGACCGCCCGCTTCACGCCGGGTCCACCGCACCCCATGCCGTCCGGCGCCCGCCCCCTCCCCCCTCCCCTCGCGCGACTCGTCGCCGTCGGCCGGAGCCGCGAGATCCCTCCGCCCGGCCTCGAACCGCGGGGACGGTCCGGTCCCGCACCGACGAGGAGATGGACGCGCGACTCGCCGCGGGTTCCGAGCGCCCTCACCGCCGCGGCGGCTGCCCGAATCCCTCCACCGCGTCGCGCACCTCGGACAACCCCCGGGACAGCGCGCTCACCGACCCGATCGCCCCCGCGATCACCAACAGGGACCGCCGCATCCGTGGGATCTCGGGCGCCCCCTCGATCGTCATCGCGGCCAGCGCGGCGAGTTCGTCCTCGGCGATGCCACGGTCCGGGAACTCGGCGGGGTGCGCGGCGAGTTGGCGGCGCAGCCGGGACACCGCGGTCCGCAGTTCCGCCACTCTCAGGTCCTCGTCGCTGCCGCTCACCGGTCTCTGCCCCAAGCTCCGCAACACAGCTTCCCCCCTCGCGCGCCGTTGTGCGCCCGCACCTTCTCCGCTCCCGCCGCGCCCTACTGCGCGCTGGTCGGGCGCCGGGGAACGCGGATCAGTAAACGCCACCCCGCGCCGGGTGCGCCACTGCGCGGACCGAAATTCAGCCCAGGGGAACCCGGTGTCCGCCGGGGCGTCAGGTATGCAGGACGCATGACCGACAACACACGGCAGGTGGCCGGGCTGCTTCTCGCCGCGGGTGGCGGGCGCCGGCTCGGCGGACGCCCCAAGGCGCTGCTCGAACACCGGGGGCGGCCGCTGGTCGAGCACGCGGTGGGTGTGCTGCGCGCGGCCGGCTGCACCCGGATCCACGTGGTCCTGGGCGCCGGGGCCGCCGCCGTACGGGAGCGGGCGGAGCTCGGCGACTGCGTACTCGTGGAGAACCCGGACTGGGCCGACGGCATGGGTTCGTCCCTGCGGGCGGGGCTCGACTCGCTCGCGGGTACGGGCGTGGAGGCTGCTCTGGTCTCGCTCGTCGACCAGCCCGGCATCGGGGCGGAGGCGGCAGGCCGCGTGCTCGCGGCTCACACGTCACAGCAGTCACTGGTCTCCGCCGCCTACGACGGTGTGCGCGGCCACCCGGTTCTCTTCGGCGCCGCCCACTGGGCGGGGATCGCCGGGACTGCGACCGGCGACCGGGGGGCACGCGCCTATCTGAAGGCCCACGAGGAGGCGATCACGCTCGTCGAGTGCGGGGACGTGGCTCAGCCGTACGACATCGACACGGCCGCGGACCTGAAGCACCTTGAGTGAGCGGGGTGGCACCGAGCGCCACCTTCCCTCGACTCGAAGAATCTCGACATCAACAAACCATTGAAGTTCCACGATGAGGAAACTAGTATCCATTGTCCAGAAGCGCCCGTCCGCTGCCCGGGCGTCCCCCGCCGTACCGTGGTCGACTGGCACCCGGTGCCACGCTCGCTGAAGGAAGTGACAGCTCATGTCCGCACCAGCGCCGTCCCCGCTGGCCATCGTCGACGCCGAGCCCCTGCCCCGGCAGGAGGAGGTCCTCACCGACGCGGCCCTCGCCTTCGTGGCCGAGCTGCACCGCCGGTTCACGCCCCGGCGTGACGAACTCCTCGCCCGCCGTGCGGAGCGCCGCGCCGAGATCGCCCGTACCTCCACGCTCGACTTCCTCCCGGAGACCGCCGCGATCCGCGCGGACGACTCCTGGAGGGTGGCCCCCTCCCCCGCGGCCCTGAACGACCGCCGGGTCGAGATCACCGGCCCCACCGACCGCAAGATGACCATCAACGCCCTCAACTCTGGCGCCAGGGTCTGGCTCGCGGACTTCGAGGACGCCTCCGCGCCGACCTGGGAGAACGTCGTCCTCGGTCAGATCAACCTGGTCGACGCGTACACCCGGAACATCGACTTCACCGACCCGGGGTCCGGCAAGTCGTATGCCCTCAAGGACGACGCCGAGCTCGCCACCGTCGTCCTGCGGCCCCGCGGCTGGCATTTGGGCGAGCGGCACCTCGTCGACAGCGACGGCAGCCCGGTCCCCGGCGCCCTCGTCGACTTCGGCCTGTACTTCTTCCACAACGCCCAGCGGCTGCTCGACCTCGGCAAGGGCCCGTACTTCTACCTCCCGAAGACCGAGTCGCACCTCGAAGCCCGCCTGTGGAACGACGTGTTCGTCTTCGCGCAGGACTACGTCGGCATCCCCCAGGGCACCGTCCGCGCCACCGTGCTCATCGAGACGATCACGGCCGCGTACGAGATGGAGGAGATCCTCTACGAACTCCGTGACCACGCCTCGGGGTTGAACGCCGGCCGCTGGGACTACCTGTTCTCCATCGTCAAGAACTTCCGTGACGGCGGCGCCAAGTTCGTCCTCCCGGACCGCAACGCCGTGACGATGACGGCCCCGTTCATGCGCGCGTACACCGAACTCCTCGTCCGCACCTGCCACAGGCGGGGCGCGCACGCGATCGGCGGCATGGCGGCGTTCATCCCCTCCCGGCGCGACGAGGAGGTCAACAAGGTCGCGTTCGAGAAGGTGAAGGCCGACAAGGACCGCGAGGCGAACGACGGTTTCGACGGGTCGTGGGTGGCCCACCCGGACCTGGTGCCGATCGCCATGGCCTCCTTCGACGCGGTCCTCGGCGACAGGCCGAACCAGAAGGACCGGCTGCGCGAGGACGTCGACGTCAAGGCGGCCGACCTGATCGCCGTCGACTCCCTCGACGCGAGGCCGACGTACGACGGTCTCGTCAACGCCGTCCAGGTCGGCATCCGTTACATCGAGGCCTGGCTGCGCGGTCTCGGCGCGGTCGCCATCTTCAACCTGATGGAGGACGCGGCGACCGCGGAGATCTCCCGCTCGCAGATCTGGCAGTGGATCAACGCCGGCGTCGAGTTCGAGCACGCGGGGAACGTCGTGAAGGCGACGCCGGAGCTGGCCCGCGAGGTCGCCGCCACGGAGCTGCGGAACCTCAGGAGCGAGCTCGGCGAGGAAACCTTCGCCGCCGGTCACTGGCAGCAGGCCCACGACCTGCTTCTGGAGGTCGCGCTCGACGAGGACTACGCGGACTTCCTGACGCTGCCGGCGTACGAGCAGCTGCGCGGCTAGGACCTCACTTGTCCGAGTGGCCCAGGGACTTTCCCGGGGCCACTCGGTCGCGTACGGCCTGCTTCACCGCGGTCGGCTCCGGGAAGCCCTGTTCGCGGCGGTCCCAGACGACCTCGTCGTTGACCCTGACCACGAAGATCCCGCCCTTGCCGGGCTTCAGGGACAGTTCCGTGAGCTCGGTCTCGAAGGTCGTCAGGAGTTCCTGCGCCAGCCAGGCGGCCCGCGGCAGCCAGCGGCACTGGGTGCAGTACTCGATCTCGACGCGCTGGAGGTCACTCATTGGAGGTGCACCGACCAATCCTGTTCCGCCGCCGGTTTGCCGTGCAGGTCGGGGACCCGCTTGAGCCAGTCCGGCCGGCCTCGCTGTGTCTTCGCCGCGCGGAGGGCTTCCTCGGCGGCGAGTTCGTCCCGGGTGGGAAAGTCGGTGGGGAGCCAGGACGCGGATGCCCGCACGCGCGCGTGGAGGTAGTCGACGTACGCCTGGCGGACGTCGTCCGGGGTGGCGAAGCCCGGCTCCTCGGCCAGCCAGGCGTCGGGGACCTCGGCCGCGATCTCGCGCAGCAGCGTCTCGGTGACCAGGGGCGCCAGCTCCGCGTCCGCCGCCCGCACGTCCGGCGCGTAGTGGCCGAGCGCGTGGTGCCGGAAGTCGTACGCCTTCCCGGGATCCGATCCGTCCCAGCGGTGGTGGAAGACGAGCGCGGCCCCGTGGTCGATCAGCCACAGACGCGGCGGTACGGTCCCGAAGGTGGGCCAGATCATGAGGTTCGAGCTGTGCACCGTGCGGTCCACGTTGACGGTCAGGGCGTCCAGCCAGACGACCTGGCCGGCCTCCAGCGGGTCGACGCGGAAGGTCTTGGCGACCTCGGGTGTGAAGTCCTCGGCTCCCGGCAGGTAGTCCATGCCGAGGTTCAGTCCGGTGCTGGCCCCGTGGAGTTCGCGCACCTCCTGGTGCGGCTCGTGGTCGGCGATCGCGGGGTCGAAGTGGACGAGGACCAGCTCGGGGAAACGCAGTCCGAGGGCGCGGGCCAGTTCGCCCACGATCACCTCGGCGACCAGCGCCTTGCGGCCCTGGGCGGAGCCGGTGAACTTGACGACGTACGTCCCCAGGTCGTCGGCCTCGACGACTCCGGGCACGGAGCCGCCGGACCGCAGCGGGTTCACGTATCGGACAGCAGTCACATCGCGCAGCACACCGGCCAGGGTATGTCAGTGCTCGCCCCGCGAAGGCCCTGCGAGCGGGTTGGGCAGCGGCAGGTAGCGGGCGTCGGCGCCGTCCGCGCCGGTCCAGCGCAGCAGGAGGTTGGTCTTGCCGGGCAGGGTGGGCGAGGCGAGCAGGGCGGCGGTCTCGGGGAGGTGGTGCCGGGACAGCTCGCGGCGGGCGGCGGGCCAGGGGTCGAGGCCGGGGTGGTGTTCGGCCAGGGCCCCGGCGACCTCGCAGAGGTGGTTGACGACCAGGCAGTACACCAGCCGCTCCCAGCCCGCGGCCCGGGACACGTCCGGCAGCAGCTTCACGCCCTCGGCGTCACGGAACAGCGCCTGCACCGGTGTTCCCCCGGCGTCCACGGCGACCAGTGTGTTCTGCAGGTGTGCTTCGAGTACGACGCCGTGGTCGGCGAAGGCCGCCAGGGCCGGGGGCACGACCTGGGCGAGATAGGCCTCCCACCATGCCGCCGGGTCTTCGGCGGCGGCGAGCGGACTGCCGTCGAAGCCCTCCACGAGGCCGGCGGCCAGCAGGGGGGTCGCGCCGGGCACCACCCGGTCGCGCAGTCCGTCGCGGACCAGGACGGCGAGCTCCTCGAAGGCGAAGTCCGCGGTGCGGTAGCCGTTGTCGCCAAGCCAGGCCGCCGGGCCGGCGATCGCGGCGAACGCCTCGCGTGCCGCCGTGTCCGTGCGGCGCATGCTCAGCAGGTCGTGACGCCACAGCCGGCGGATGTCGTTCGTGATGCGCACGTCGAGGCTGAACTTCAGGAAGAGGTCGCGTTCGGGCGCGTACAGCGTGCGGATCGCGGCCGTCGGCCAGGTCGCGCGGGCGGTCGTGCCCAGGTGGACCAGGCGGCCGTCGGCGAAGGCGGGGGCGAGGTCGCGGGCGACGAGGTCGAGCTGCCAGGGGTGGGCGGGCAGCAGCCGGTAGCCGGGCGGGGCCTCGCCGAGCGCGTCGAGGGCCGAGGTGTCGCCCTCCTCGACGACCCTGTCCGCGCGCAGCCCGAGCAGTGTCAGCGGGAAGCGGGCGTGTGCCTCGGGGGCGTACGGCAGCCAGCCGGCGGCGGGGCCGCCGCCGCGGGCCTTGGGCGCCGGGTGGTGGGGGTGGCCGGTGATGAGGCACTGCTCGGAGAGCAGGTACGGGTCCTCGGGCGGCGTCGCCCGGGCGCGGGCGGTGAGCAGCGCGGCCACCGCGTCCCGGCTGTCGAGCATCTCCGCGGGCAGTTCGTGGTTGGACAGTCCGGTGTGGCGGACCAGTTCCTCGGCGACGAGTTTGACGAGTTCGGGATGGCTGACGGGCTGCCAGCCGTCCGCCGCGCACACCTCGGGTGCGGCGGGCCGCCGCTGCCCGCGCACCCGCAGCAGTCTGCCTCCCGGCAGCCGGTGCACCCGGTGTGCGCCGGGTTCGCCGGTTCGCGGGAGGGGTTCGGCCACCTCCCGCAGCAGGCAGTTCAGAAGGGGCGCCGCCGCGTACGCGTCGGCGCGGTCCGCCACGTCGTCGCGTGGTGCGGCGTCGTCGGCGGGCGGGGGGATGAGATCCACGCGTTCCACTCGTTCTCTACGGTCCGTTCGGGCGGAGACGATCAGTATGTCTGTCGTCACCCCCTGTCGTGACATCCCTTCCGTACCCGAGGAGCCCGCCCGTGCACCGTCCCTTCTCCGCCGAGGCCGAGGTCGCCGGCGAGCTGGCCGCCGTACGTCCCGACCTCGTGCCGCGGTACACGGCCGAGCTGCCGGGCGCCCGTGCGGCCGTGCTGACCCGGCTGTGGCGTGCGCTCGCCCATGAGCCGCTGCCGTGGGTCGCGGGCCGCGCCGCCGGCCGGGACGGGCTCACGGTGCGCCTTTCGGACGGCCGCCGGCTGGACGGCCCGCACCCGGACCCGTACTCCACGGCCGCGTACGTCACCGAGGTGCGGCTCGACCACCTGTCGTACGACGAACCGGCGCGGCTGATGAGCGACCTCACCGTCGCGCACGGCAGGGACTTCGCGGCCGAACTCGGCCACAGTGTGGCGTCGTTGGCGCTGTCTCGGGCCGGTGCGCCGGCCCACTCGCAAGAGTGGCCGGTATACGACTGGGAGTGGGAGCAGCGGCTGGTCGACGGGCATCCGTTTCATCCGGGCTGCCGTTCCCGGCCCGGTTTCTCGGTGGCCGAGCAGCTCGCCTACGGGCCCGAGCACGCGCCGGTGGTACGGCTGGGGCTGGTGCCGGTTCCGGCCGGCGAGTGCCTGGTGACGGGTGACTGGCCGGACGGAATGCGGGACGGGGGGCGGCTGTTGGTGCCGGTGCACCCATGGCAGGCGGAGCATGTGCTCAAACGTCCGAGCGAGGAAGGGCTCCCGGCTCACCCCCTGATGGCCCTGCGCACCCTCGCGCTGCCGGACGGGCCGCACGTCAAGACCGCGCTGAGCGCCCGGCTGACCTCCTCGGTGCGGGACATCTCCGTCTACTCGATCACCCTGTCCGCGACCCTGTCGGCGTTCGCCCAGGCGCTGGCCGCCCGCCTGGACGGCCTGCTGCACATCACCCGCACCCTGGGCGCGGTCACCGCCAACTCCCCCGACCTGGCGGCGGTGTTGCGCCAGTCGCCGCAGGACTACGCGGCGAGCGAGCTCGGCGAACGGGTCCTGCCGGTGGCCGCCCTCGCCGCCACCGGACTGCCCGGCTCCCCCGCCTGGCTGGCCGACTTCACCCGCCTCGCCCTCACGGTGGGCCTGCGCCTCCTGGAGCTGGGCGTGGCCCTGGAGGCGCACGGCCAGAACCTCCTCGTCGTCCTGTCCGCGACCGGCGACCCGCTGCGCCTGGTCTACCGCGACCTCGCCGACATCCGGGTCAGCCCGGCCCGGCTGGCCCGGCACGGCATCCCGGCCCCGGAGTTGACCGGACGGATCGTCACGGACGACGAGACGACCCTGCGCCGCAAGCTGTTCGGTTCACTGGTGGCCGGCGCGCTGGCCGGTACGGCGGGGTCGGGGGCGGCGTTGCGGGGCGCGATGGGGACGGCCGTACGAGACCTTCCGCGTACCCCCGATCTCGCCGCGCTGCTCGAAGAGCCGCTGCCGGCCAAGGCGTTGACGCTGATGCGGCTGTCGCCGGGGGCTCCCGGCGACCAGTGGACCCAGCTGCCCGGTCCGCTGCTCTGACGGGCCGTTTTGGAGGCCGGCACTCCTGATCAATAGGATCCGCCGATGATCACAAGTAAACGGCTGGCGGCGGGAGTGTGCGCCCTGCTCGCCGCCCTGACGGCCGGGATCGCCTTCCCGGTCGCGGCCCTCGCCGGCGAACCGACCGGCGAGACCACCCCCCAGGTCGACCTCGTCCTCGACGTCAGCGGCTCCATGCGGACCCGGGACATCGACGGCGGGACGCGCATGGCGGCCGCGAAGCAGGCGTTCAACGAGGTACTGGACGCCACGCCCGAGGACGTCGACCTGGGCATCCGGACCCTCGGTGCCAACTACCCCGGCGACAACCAGAAGACGGGCTGCAAGGACACCGCGCAGCTCTACCCGGTCGGCCCGCTGGACCGCACCGAGGCCAAGACGGCGGTGGCGACCCTCGCCCCCACCGGCTGGACGCCGATCGGCCCCGCCCTCCTCAAGGCGGCCGGCGACTTCGACGGCGACGGCTCCAAGCGGATCGTGCTCATCAGCGACGGCGAGGACACCTGCGCCCCGCTCGACCCGTGCGAGGTGGCCCGCGAGATCGCCGCCAAGGGCATCGGGCTGACCATCGACACCCTCGGCCTGGTCCCGAACGCCAAGATGCGGCAGCAGCTCAGCTGCATCGCCGAGGCGACCGGCGGGACGTACACCTCGGTGGAGCACACCGACGAACTCACCGACCGGGTCAACCAGTTGGTGGACCGTGCCGCCGATCCGGTGGTGGTGCCGGTGGCCGTGGAGGGCGCCGCCCGGTGCGCCGAGGCGCCGGCCGTGAAGTCCGGCCTGTACACCGACCGCGAGGAGTTCGGGCAGCAGCGCTGGTACCGGGTGGACGTCGAGCCCGGCCAGGAGCTGCGCGCCTCGGTGAGCGTGGGCGCCGACCGGGCCGTGAACCCCTCCTACGGGGTGCTGTTGCGGGCGGTCACGGTGCACGGCCGCGAGATCGTGCGCGGGGAGGCCGCGGGTGACGGCCGCACCGACGTGGTCTCGACGGGGCTGCGGTACCCCGAGGCGGAGAGCGGCGAGGATGACGCGCCGGCCGAGACGGTGTGTCTCCAGGTCACCCACTCCTTCTCCGCCGCCTCCGGGGTGCAGACCACGCCGGGTCTGCCGCTGGAGCTGACCGTCGACGTGGTGGACGGGCCGTCGCCGGCGAGCGACGTGGCCTCCTTCGGCCTCGGGCGCGGCTGGTGGCTGCTCGGCGCGCTGATCCTCACCGGCTTCCTGGCCGGTCTGGTCTGGGGCTGGCTGTCACGCTGGCGGCTCGCGGTCTGGAGGACCAACTGATGCGGATCACCCGCGCGTTCAGCGCCTGCCTGCTGATGCTCGGCCTCGCGGCCGCGCCGGCCGCGGCCGACTCCTCGCCCACTCCCTCGGCTTCGAAGGACGGCGGGGCGCCCACCGAGGCGGGCACCTCCTTCCGTACGGCGACCGAGATCGAGCAGGGCCACACGGCCACCGCGAACGGCTCCGCGGGCGACTACCTGTACTGGTCGTTCCCCGCGGACGCCGGGCAGCGCCCGACGGTCGAGGCGACGGTGAAACTGCCCGAGACGCACGCCGCCGAGACCTGGCAGATCGACGTGTACGACGGTCTGCGCCGCCGCCAGGCCTGCCAGTACGGTGCGCAGACGCGTACCGCGGGGGCAGAGGCGGCCTCCGTGGAGCTGGCCTGCGTCCTGCGCACGGTCCGCGCCTGGTCGGAGCCGTGGGCGAACGACCCGCTGCCCGGGACGTACTACGTCCGCCTGACGGCCGTCGGCCTCACGACGGCCGACCTGGGCCTGCCGGTCGAGACCGAACTCCGGGTCGGCTCCAAGGACATCGGCGGTTCGGCCGCGGTGGACGGCTCGCTCGGCGAACCCCTGGTGCCGGGCATCGCGGTCACCTCCGGGACCGACGAGGACGACGCGTCCGCCTCCGCCGTGCTGTCCAGCATCGAGCCGGACGACGGCTGGTCCTCCGGCTGGTGGTCCGACCGGTGGGTGTGGACCGCGCTCGGTGGCGTACTGGCCGCGCTCGCGGGGGTCGGCGGGTACTCGCTGACGCGCGGGTCGGGGCGGCCGTCGCGGGTGCCGCCAGGCGCCTGATCGAAGCGTCAGAGGCCCGCCGTGCTTCGGCACGGCGGGCTTTGGCGCGCTCAGGCCTCGCGCAGCGCCTTCGCGAGAGTGCCCTCGCCCGTCACCTCGATACGGCCGGCGCGCACCGCCTCCGGCACGCCGACCTCGCCCCGGCCGACCGCCAGGCAGGTGCCGGTGTCCAGGACCAGCCGCGCGTCGGGCTCCGCGGGAGCGGGCCCGTCGCCGTACACGGGACCGTCCCCGGCGCCGACGTGCAGATGGAACTCACCCTCATCGAGCCGTACTTCGACGAGTCCCTCGCCTTCCAGCGCCCGCAGGAGCGGCAGTGCGAACCAGTGCGCCCGTACGGCGTCGGTGGGCCGCCGCTCGCCCAGCTCGGCCTGCCCCCAGTGCCCCAGCGCCTGGAGCACCGGCAGCAACTCGCGTCCCCGTGCGGTCAGTTCGTACACGAACGCCGCACCGGGCGGCGGCAGCCTGCGCCGGGTCGTGAGGCCGTCCCGTTCCATGTCCTTCAGCCGCGAGGCGAGTACGTCCGTGCTGACGCCCGGCAGGTCGGCGTGCAGGTCGGTGTAGCGGCGCGGACCGGCGAGCAGCTCCCGGACGATCAGGAGTGTCCAGCGGTCGCCGACGACATCGAGCGCCCGGGCGGCGGAACAGTACTGGTCGTAGCTTCGGCGAGGTGACATGCGACGCAGTGTAAACAAGTTGTTGGACTTTCCAAGCTCGAACTTGGTAAAACCAAGCAACACCACAACCGGAGGGGCGTAAGCGCATGGAGTTCCGGCAGTCGAGCAAGCTGAGCGAGGTCTGTTACGAGATCCGCGGTCCGGTGATCGAGCACGCCGACGCGCTGGAGGCGGCGGGCCACAGCGTGCTGCGGCTGAACACGGGCAATCCCGCGCTGTTCGGCTTCGAGGCGCCGGAGGAGATCCTCCAGGACATGATCCGGATGCTGCCGCAGGCGCACGGCTACACGGACTCGCGCGGTGTCCTGTCCGCCCGCCGGGCGGTCGCCCAGCGCTACCAGACGCTCGGGCTGGAGGTCGGCGTCGACGACGTCTTCCTCGGCAACGGCGTCTCCGAGCTGGTCTCGATGGCCGTACAGGCGCTGCTGGAGGACGGCGACGAAGTCCTCATCCCCGCCCCGGACTTCCCCCTCTGGACCGCGGTGACGACCCTCGCCGGCGGCAAGGCCGTGCACTACCTGTGCGACGAACAGGCCGACTGGTACCCGGACCTGGACGACATGGCGTCGAAGATCACGGACCGCACCAAGGCCGTGGTCATCATCAACCCGAACAACCCGACCGGTGCCGTCTACCCGAAGGAGATCGTCGAGGGCATCCTCGACCTGGCACGCCGGCACGGCCTGCTGGTCTTCGCCGACGAGATCTACGACCAGATCCTGTACGACGACGCCGTGCACCACTCGGCTGCGGCCCTCGCCCCCGACCTGGTCGTCCTGACCTTCTGCGGCCTGTCCAAGACGTACCGGGTGGCGGGCTTCCGCTCGGGCTGGATGGTCGTCACCGGTCCCCGGCAGCACGCCCGCGACTACCTGGAGGGCCTGACGATGCTGGCCTCCATGCGACTGTGCGCCAACGCTCCGGCCCAGTACGCCATCCAGGCCGCGCTCGGCGGCCGGCAGTCCATCCGCGAGCTGACCGAGCCGGGCGGACGTCTGCACGAGCAGCGGACCGTGGCCTGGGAGAAGCTCAACGAGATCCCCGGTGTGTCCTGCGTGAAGCCGAAGGGCGCGCTGTACGCGTTCGCGCGTCTCGACCCCAAGGTCCACAAGATCCACGACGACGAGAAGTTCGTCCTCGACCTGCTGCTGCGGGAGAAGATCCAGGTGGTGCAGGGCACCGGCTTCAACTGGCCGGCCCCCGATCACTTCCGCATCCTGACCCTCCCCTACGCGGACGACCTGGAGGCGGCCATCGGGCGGATCGGGCGGTTCCTGAGCGGGTATCGGCAGTAGCGCCGCCGGCGTGGCGCCATCCGCGCCTGCCCCTGGAGGCGCGACGCACTCCCCGCCACTTACAACGTATAGCGCACAGGGGGGCTTGCGGCAAGGCCCCGGTCGTACCGCAGAATCGCCGACCTGGGCCGGAAATTCACGGAAAACTGGGAGCCGCGAAGTGCGCGTGTTGTTGTCGACGTACGGGTCGCGCGGGGACGTGCGACCGATGGCGGGACTCGCGGTGCGGTTGCGGGAACTCGGCGTTGAGGTCCGGGTGTGCGCGCCGGCGGACGAGGAGTTCGCGAAGCCGCTCGCCGGTGTCGGCGTGCCGCTGCTGTCCGTCGGCCCGTCGGCGCGCGCGCTGACGACGGCGGCGCCGCCGCCGTCGTCCCTGCCCCGGCGCCCGGCCGAGGTGATCGCCGCCCAGTCGGACGCGGTCACCACGGCCCCGGCTCCCGAGACCGGTGCACGGGCGAGGGCCGTGGCCGGCACCATCCGCACCGACGGGGCGACGGTGGCCGCCAAGCTGCTGCTCGACGCGGTCAGCCGAGAAAGGCCGTCCATGTCCGGGTGAAGCGTGCGGGATCGTCGAGCCAGGACCCGGAACACGAGAATCTGCGCACCCTGGCGACCTGAACCGACAATGGCCATGGGGTCCACGCCGCAGCGGAGCGCCGCTCGTCATGGCCACCAGGTTCGTGCCGGTCCGGACGCCTTGCCGTGCGCACTGGTCGCAAGCGACCTCATAGCGGAGTGATGACATGAACCCCCTGACCACCAGCGCGTTCGACCTTCCCGACCGGCTTTCCGCCAAGGCGGACCCGGCGCTGATCGCCCGCGACGAGCAGCACTTCGCGGCCGTCGCCCAGTGCCTGGAGCAGTCGATCGCCGAAGTGTCCGACCGCCTCGACGCGGAGCGCAGGGCGCCCGGCGGCGTGGGCCGGCAGGCGATGGACCGGGACACGGAGATCCACCGGCTGACCGCGCGGCTGCGCGCCCTGCGTCGCTTCGGGCTGGACCTGTGCCTCGGACACATGGTCGGCGCCGACGACTCCGAGCCCGTGTACGTCGGCCGCCTCGGCCTCACCGACAGCGAGGGCCGTCGGCTGCTGCTCGACTGGCGCTCCCCCGCCGCCGAGCCGTTCTTCGGAGCCACCCACGGCAACCCGATGGGCCTGACCAGCCGCCGCAGGTACCGCTGGACCCGCGGCCGGATCAGCGACTACTGGGACGAGGTGTTCACCCCGGGGGGGCT
This sequence comes from Streptomyces sp. NPDC033131, assembly GCF_055578365.1. Classification (NCBI taxonomy): domain Bacteria; kingdom Bacillati; phylum Actinomycetota; class Actinomycetes; order Kitasatosporales; family Streptomycetaceae; genus Streptomyces; species Streptomyces sp. NPDC033131. Next base: position 106,995 of record NZ_JBVIPA010000008.1, on the reverse strand, counting down.
GGTCGGGCACGCCGCGCTCGACGACCAGTCCGCCTTCATCGCCAGCCTGGGCAGCAACCGGTCCTCACGGATGCGCGACGTGCTCGGCACCATCCAGGCCGACCAGGACGCCATCATCCGCGCGGGATCCCGCGGCGCCCTCGTCGTCGACGGCGGCCCCGGTACGGGAAAGACCGTCGTCGCCCTGCACCGCTCCGCCTACCTCCTCTACGCCGACCCCCGCCTCGGTCACCGCCGGGGCGGCGTGCTGTTCGTCGGCCCGCACCGGCCCTACCTCGCCTACGTCGCCGACGTCCTCCCCAGCCTCGGCGAGGAGGGCGTGCAGACCTGCACCCTGCGGGACCTCGTCGCCGAGGGAGCCGCGGCGGCGGTCGAGGCCGACCCGGACGTGGCCCTTCTGAAGTCGTCCGCGGACCTGGTGGAGGCGATCGAGGCGGCCGTCCGGTTCTACGAGGAACCGCCCGCCAAGGGGATGACGGTCACGACCCACTGGTCCGACATCCAGCTGAGCGCCGAGGACTGGGCCGTCGCGTTCGAGGGCGCGGAACCCGGCACTCCGCACAACGACGCGCGCGACCAGGTCCTGGAGGAACTGCTCACGATCCTGGTGGACAAGCACGAGGGCGACGACGTCCCGCCCGAACTGCTGCGCAAGTCGCTGCGCCGGAACAGGGAGCTGCTCACGGCCTTCAACCGCGCGTGGCCGCTGCTCGAAGCGGCCGACCTCGTCGGAGACCTGTGGTCGGTCCCCGCCTACCTGCGCAGGTGCGCTCCCTGGCTCGATCCCGACGAGGTCCGGCTGCTGCAGCGCGCGGACGCCCAGGCCTGGACGGTCTCCGACCTGCCGTTCCTGGACGCGGCACGGCAGCGGCTCGGCGACCCGGAGGCGGCACTGCGTGAGCGGCGGCGCAAGGCCTCCGTCGCCGCCGAACGCGAGCAGATGGCCAAGGTCGTCGACATGCTGCTCTCGGCCGACGACGACGGCGAAGGCGCCGTGACGATGCTGCACGGGCAGGATCTGCAGGACGCCCTGGTAGACGAGACCGCACTGCCCGGACCCGACCCGGACCTGCTCGCCGGCCCGTTCGCGCACATCGTCGTCGACGAGGCCCAGGAGCTGACCGACGCCCAGTGGCAGATGCTGCTGCTGCGCTGCCCCTCCCGGAGCTTCACCATCGTCGGGGACCGGGCCCAGGCCAGGCACGGGTTCACCGAGTCGTGGCAGGAACGGCTCGAGCGGGTCGGGTTCGACCGGATCAACCTGGCCTCGCTGAGCGTCAACTACCGGACACCGGAAGAGATCATGGCGGAGGCCGAGCCGGTCATCCGGGCCGCGCTCCCGGACGCCAACGTGCCGGCCTCCATCCGCAGCAGCGGCGTCCCGGTCGTCCACGGGTCGGCTTCGGAGCTGAACTCGGTCCTCGACACCTGGCTCGCCGCACACGCCGACGGGATCGCCTGTGTCATCGGCGATCCCACCTTCCGGACGGCCTCCCGCGTCCGGTCACTGACCCCGGAACTGTCGAAGGGGCTCGAGTTCGACCTGGTCGTCCTCATCGACCCGGAGAAGTTCGGCGACGGCATCGAGGGAGCGGTCGACCACTATGTCGCGATGACCAGGGCGACCCGGCAACTCGTCGTCCTGACCAGCTACTGAGGAGCCGGGCCAGCGCGGGTCGGCGAGGCCGGAGCGGTGGGCTCGTAACCTGTGACGCATGGGTGATCTCTTCCTCGTCCGGCACGGCGAGACCGAGTGGTCGCGGTCCGGGCGGCACACCGGCTCGACGGACGTCCCGCTGACCGAAGGCGGCCGGCAGGAGGCACGGGGCCTGGTGCCGCTGATCCGCTCGCACCGGATCGGGGCCGCGTTCGTCAGCCCGCTGCAACGGGCCCGGGAGACCGCCGAACTCATCGGACTGCACGACGTCCGGGTCGACACTGACCTGCGCGAATGGGACTACGGCGGTTACGAGGGCGTCACCACCGTCGAGATCCGGCGCACCCGGCCGGACTGGTTCCTGTTCACGGACGGGGTCGTGCCCGGACCGCCCGACCACCCCGGGGAGAGTCCGGAGCAGGTGGGCGAACGGGCCGACCGGATCCTGGCCAAGGTGGACGCGGCCCTGGCCGACACCGAGGGGGCCGTGGTGCTGGTGGCGCACGGTCACTTCCTGCGGGTGCTCACGGCCCGGCGGCTGGGGCTGCCGCCGTCGGGCGGGGCCCTGTTCCAGCTGGCGACCGGGACCCTGTGCCGGCTGAGCACCGAACACGGGCGGCCGGTGATCGCCGGGTGGAATGTCAGACCCGGGTCGTAGTCTTCGAACGGGCTGATCGGACTGCCGGCCGCGGCGGGGCGGGAGCCCTTTCGACCAGGCTGTTCGACGGGGAGGAGCACGCCGTGACAAGACCGCCCACCGCCGCGCAGCGGCGTGTCATCGGCGCCGCCGATCCGGTGACCGGCCGGCTGAAGGGCACCGAGACGCAGCTCGCCGCGCTGGTGAAGCGAGGGCTCGCCTTCCGGCATCCGCGGCCGCCCCACGACCACTTCCTGACACCGGCGGGGCACCGGATCCGGGAGGCGCCCCCGGAAACCCCCGCCGCCTCTGCCGGGCCCTCCGTCGAGCCACCCCCGTCAGCCGGCGTCTTCACCGCCCGCATCGGCGGCGACGAGGAGCCGGACACCGGCCCCGGCCGCGTCCGCGAGGTCCACAGCGCCTGGCAGGGGCTGCTGGAACTGCGCCGGATGACCAACCAGGACGGTGCGACGGACCGGCCCTGCGGCTGGGAACGCGCGCATCTGGTGCAGGCCGCCGCGCTCGCCCTGGAAGCGGCGGGGCACCCTCCGCAGGGGCAGGACGCGCAGGGCTACCGGGTGCGGGCGACCCCGCAGCCGGAGGCCGTCGCCGTGCACGCGCCGGACGCCGGGCAGCTGCGGGCCTGCGCCGCCACACTGGAAGGGGCGGGCTGGCAGGTCGGCGAGCACACGGAGCCGCGGACGAGAGACCGGTATCTGCTGGCGTCCCCCCGCCGAACCTGATGAACATGCCAAGATCGGTCGATCAGGTCGTCCACGACGAGCACAACGAGAAGGGGGAGCCGTGACCGAACCGTTTTCCGTCCCGGTGACCGTCCGCGGGTACGAGACGGACGTGCAGGGTCACCTCAACCAGAGCGTGTACCTCAACTACGCGGAGCACGCGCGCTGGTCACTGCTCCAGGCCGCCGGAATCAGCCAAGCCGGTCTCATCGGCAAGGGTGTCGGCCCGGTGGCCCTGGAGACCACCATCCGCTACCGGCGCGAGTTACTGGCGGGCGACGAGGTCGAGGTGACCTGCGACTTCCACTGGGGCGAGGGCAAGACGTTCCGGATCGAGCAGACGATCCGCAGGACCGACGGCACGGTGGCGGCCGAGATCACGGCGGTCGGTGGCCTGATGGACCTCGAGAAGCGCAAGCTGGTGGCGGATCCACGCGAGCAGTTCAAGGAGCTGGCGTCCGACCCGAGCCTGTTCGGGCTCTGAGAAACTGGGACGAGCCCGTGCGTCTCCCGCCGCCGCCTGCCCATCAGGCTCCGGTGAAGACGCCCTTGTGGTCCTCCACCCACTGCCGGTACGACCGCGCCGGCCGCCCCAGTGCCTCCCGTACGTCGTCGGTGACCTGCGCGTTGCCGCCCTCCCGGGCGAACAGGAGGCCGCCCAGGACGCTCTCCACGGCCGCCGCGTCCAGCCCCGAGGCCGCCAGCTGTTCGCGGATCCGGTCCGGCGAGAGCCGGAGCGTCGTGACCGGGCGTCCCACGACGGCGGCGACCTCGGCGGCCTGGTCGGAGACGGTGATCGCCTCGGGCCCGGTCAGCGTGTAGGTCCGCCCCGAGTGCCGGGAGCCGGTCAGCGCCTCGACGGCCGCCTCGGAGACGTCACGCGGGTCCACGACCCCCTGTCGGCCGTCCCCGGTCATGTCGGGCACAGGCCGGCCCGCCCGCACCGCCTCCGCCCAGCCGAGGGTGTTCGAGGCGAAGGAGGACGGCCGCAGGATCGTCCACTCCGAGCCACCCGCGCGCAGTGCCTGCTCACCCGGAAGATGCCAGGTGCCGAAGGGGCCGTAGTCGGGATCGCCGGTACCGATGGCGGAGAGTTTCACGATCCGGCGGACGCCCGCCGTCCGCGCTCGCTCGACCAGCCGGGCGTCCCGCCCACCGTCGGCCGGTCCGAGTACGGCCACCAGGAACACGGCCGCCGCCCCGGTCAGCGCCGCGTCCACGGACCGCGGGTCGAGGAAGTCCCCGCGCACCACCTCCACACCCGCCGGCACCTGGGCCTTCGCCGGGTCACGGGTCATGGCGCGCACCTTCTCGCCATGCGCCGCGAGCTGTCGTACGACTTCACTGCCGATGGTGCCCGTGGCACCGGTCACTAGGATCATGGGGTCAACGCTGACGGTCGGCCGCCCCCGGTCGCTAGGAAATTCCGGCACGGTTGCGAGGCCCGCGCGACGGGGGCCTGCGCCTACCGTGGGGAGGGTGACGAATGCCCTCGCCGAGCGCGCTGTGACCGTACCCGCCGCCCTGCGTCCCTGGATCAGCGGTATCGAGTCGGTGGGCGCCGGGGAGGAGTTGCCGCCGTCGTTCGCCCATGTGCCGGACACGGCGACGAAGCTGGTCGTACGGGTCGAGGCGGACGGCCGGCGTGACGCCCTGGTCGTCGGGCCCCGCACCCGGGCCGCGTACTACACGGACGGCGGCCGTCGCGTGGCGTCCTGCGTCCAGGTGAGCCTGGGGCCGGGCACCATGCGCCCGTTGCTCGGCACACCGGCGGTCGACCTCGTCGGGCGAGCCGTGCCGCTGGGCTCGTTGCCGTCCGGAACGGCACGGCAACTCGCCGCGGAGATCACGGGGTTGGCGCCGGAGGAGATGGTGGCGTATCTGACGGAGCTGCTGCCGGATCTGCCGGTGGCCGACCGCTCGCGTACCCGCCTGCTGCGATCCGCCGTCGACGCCCTGTCGACGCGGCCCGGCCGCGCCCCCGCACAGGTCAAGGACGTGGCCCGGGAACTCGCCGTCAGCGAGCGGCAGTTGCGCAACCTCTTCACGGAGGGCGTGGGCCTGTCCCCCAAGCACTACGCCCGCATCGACCGCGTGCGTCAGGTGCTGACCGAGGCACCCGGGGCCGCCTGGGCGGAACTGGCCGCCGCCACCGGCTACTACGACCAGTCGCACATGACGTCCGACTTCCGCACCCTGATGGGGGTGCCGCCGAGGTCGTACTTCACCGGACGGCTGCCGGACCCCCAGCCCTGCCAGGCGTTCCGCCGGGGGTGAGGCTCTCACGGTCGCGCACGGTCGCGCGGGACCGGGACCGGGACCGGGACCAATGGCCGTTCCGGGGCGCGCACGTCCATGCGCGCCCCGGACACGGCCGCCGTGGACCCCGCTCGGGTCCACGGCCACCGGTCGGGAGCCGTCCCTCTCGACCGGAGATCAGGTGCCGTACGCCGGTCCGGTGTCAGCGTCCGGCGATCTCCGCCAGCCGCCGCGCCTCGGTGCGCGTGGAGCGGGCGATCGCGTCCTCGTCGGCGGTGACCAGCCGGTTGTTCTCGACGATCTGGCGGCCGTTCACGAAGGAGGCGGTGACCGGGGCCGCCGCGCCGAAGACCAGGGCGGTCACCGGGTCGGCGATGGAGGCGTGGGCCAGTGTGTCCAGGTTCCACAGCACCAGGTCGGCGAGCTTGCCGGGTTCCAGGGAGCCGATCTCGGCGCTGCGGCCCAGGACCTGGGCGCCGCCGTACGTTCCGAGGCGCAGCGCCTGCCGGGCGTTCAGGGCGGCCTCGCGGTGGGCGCCGAGGCGGTTGATGAGCAGGGCGTTGCGCAGTTCGGTGTGGAGTTCGCCGGACTCGTTGGACGCCGTGCCGTCGACGCCGAGGCCGACCGGGACGCCGGCGGCGAGCATGTCCGGGACCCTCGCGATCCCCGCCGCCAGCCGGGCGTTGGAGGACGGGCAGTGGGCGACACCGGTCTTCGTGCGGGCGAAGGCGGCGATGTCGGAGTCGTTCATGTGGACGCAGTGCGCCATCCACACGTCCGCGCCGAGCCAGCCGGTGGACTCGAAGTAGTCGGTCGGGCCCATGCCGAACAGTTCCTTGCAGAACTGCTCCTCCTCCACGGTCTCCGAGCCGTGGGTGTGCAGCCGTACCCCGAGGCGGCGGGCCAGCGCGGCGCCCTGCGTGAGGAGTTCGGTGGAGACGGAGAAGGGCGAGCAGGGCGCCACGGCGACCTGGGTCATCGCGTCGAAGGAGGCGTCGTGGTGCTGCCGCACGGTCTCCTCGGTCGCGGCGAGGGCACCCTCCAGGGTTTCGACGGCGAAGTCCGGGGGCAGGCCGCCGTCCTTCTCGCTGCGGTCCATGGAGCCCCGCGCGAGGGTGAAGCGCACGCCCATCTCGCGGGCCGCACCGATGATCGCGCCGGACAGGTCGCCGGAGCCGTGCGGGAAGACGTAGTGGTGGTCCATGGCGGTGGTGACACCGCCGCGGGCCATCATCGCGAGCGAGCCCTGTGCTGCCGCGCGAACCATCTGCTCGTCGATGCGCGCCCACGTCGGGTACAGCGCGACGAGCCAGTCGAAGAGGTTGTGGTCGGTGGCCAGGCCCCGGGTGATCCACTGGTAGTAGTGGTGGTGGGTGTTGACCAGGCCGGGGGTCACGAGGTGGCCGGTGGCGTCGATCCTGCGTACGACGTTCTCCAGGCCCTCGGGGGCCTGGCCGGCGCCCAGCGCCTCGATGCGGTTGCCGGCGACGACCACGTGGCCGTTCGCGTACTCGGTGTCGTCGGCGTCCACCGTCGCGATCGAACAGTTCTCGATGACGATGCGCTGGGTTGCTGCCATGGTTCGTCCTTTTCGCTGAAGGGAGTGGGCACGGCAGGACCCGGGGATTTGAGTGCCGCGGCCCGCACAGGCGGGCCGCGGGTGCCGCGGATGGCGACGATCAGGGGTTGGTGAGGTCCACCGGGATCTTCGCCTCGCAGCCGTCCCGCAGGACGGTCGCCTCGATCAGGCCGTACGGGCGGTCGGCCGCGAAGTACACCTCATTGTCGTTCTTCAGCCCGAAGGGCTCGAGGTCGACGAGGAAGTGGTGCTTGTTCGGCAGCGAGAAGCGGACCTCGTCGATCTCGCTGCGGCTCTCGATGATCCGCGAGCCCATCTGGTACAGGGTCTGCTGCAGCGACAGCGAGTACGTCTCGGCGAAGGCCTGGAGCATGTGCTTCCTCACCTGCTCGTAGGACGTCTCCCAGTCGGGCATCCGCTGCTCGTCGTCACACCAGTCGAAGCGCCACCGGGCGGCGACCTGGGTGGCCAGGATGCGGTCGTACGCCTCGGGAAGCGTCGTGTACTTGTCCTTGACGTAGCCCCAGAACTCGGAGTCGGTCGAGTTCATCACGACGAGGTCCTGGAGGCCGGAGACGACCTCCCAGGACTCGCCGTCGTACGTGATCTGGGTCAGCCGGGTCTCCTGGCCCTTGCGTACGAAGGAGTGCGCTCCCTTCCCGGAGTGCTCGATCCGCTCCCAGGCGTACTCCTCGATGCGGATGCGCGCCGTCTTGATCGGCTGCTGACTCGTGACGAAGTGCCGGGCCAGGTGGATGCCGAACTGCTCGGCGGACTCGATGCCGTGCTCCTTGGCGAAGGCGTACACGGTGTTCTTGGTGGTGTCGGTCGGCAGCACGTTGGCGTTCGAGCCGGAGTAGTGGACCTCTTCCATGTCGCCGGAGAGCGCCACGGAGACGTTCAGGTCCTTGATGTGGTGGGTGGCGCCGTCCCGCGTGATCTTCACGACGCGGTTCTCGGCCTTGCCGTACTGGTTCTGTCCCAGGAGCACGGGGCGGGCAGGGCGGGAAACGTCTGTCATCTTCTGCTAGCTCCCTCGGTAAACGGAGTAGCCGAACGGGTTGAGCAGCAGCGGTACGTGGTAGTGCTCGCCGGGACTGACGGCGAACGTGATCGCCACCTCCGGGAAGAACACCCCAGGGCCGCTGTCCCGATTCGCGGGGGCGTCCTGCTGCGCATCGGCTTGCTGGTTCTCGACTCGGGTCTCGAAGTACGGCTCCACGGCGAAGTCGAGCCGTACGTGTGTGGTGCCCTCCGGCAGCGCCGGCAGGTCCTTGCACCGTCCGTCCGCGTCGGTCGCGGAGCCGCCGAGCGCCTGCCAGTCCGCCTCGCGCCCCTGCCGGGCGGAGAGCTGGACGGCGACTCCCCGGGCGGGGCGGCCGATGCTGGTGTCGAGGATGTGCGTCGACACCGAGGCGGTGGTGCTGGTGCTCATGCTGCGTCAGTCCTCTTCGGTCTTCGTCAGTCTTCTTCGACGATGCGGGCCAGCCGGATACGGTTGATCTTGCCCAGCTCGGTGCGGACGATCTCCCGCTCCTGCTCCGGCGCGTTGCCGATCCGCTCCTTGACCGCGTCGCGCATCTGCTCGCCGGTCCGGCCGGTGGCACAGATCAGGAAGACATGGCCGAACTTCTCCTGGTAGGCCAGGTTCAGCTCCAGCATCTGCGCCCTGAGTTCCTCGGAGGCGCCGGCCATGCCGCGCTGTTCCCGCGCCGAGGTCGGGTCGCCCGGCTTCGGACGGCCGATCGGCGGGTGCCCGGCCATGGCCTCGGCGAGGTCCTGGGCGCTCAGCTCGGCCATCGCGGCGTCACTGGCGGTGTAGAGGTCTTCGGCGGTGGCGTAGGGGCGGGCGGCGAGCAGCCGCTCGGCCCATGCCGTGGAGGCGCACGCCTCGTGGAGGGCGGCGAAGGCCGCGTGTTTCTCCAGGGCGTTGAACCGGGCCAGGCCCGGGGGCGTGGAAGTCGACGTCACGGGAGCCTCCGTGGCCGCGAACGGCCTTCGTACTGATCGGGCTGCCGCCAGCTAACGCCCTCCGGAAGAGCGCGTCAACACTTTGTTGAAAATTCCGGGTTACAGAGCCCTGCGAGCCGGCCGATCAGACCCTTGCCCCGCGAGCCCGGCCTCATCCCGGCCTCAGCTCCCCTTCTCACGGTTGAGGTAGTTGTAGACCGTGAAGCGGCTCACGCCGAGCGCGCTCGCCACGGTCTCCACGCCGTGCCGTACGGAGAAGGCGCCGCGCGCCTCCAGTATGCGTACGACCTCCTGCTTGGCCTTGCGGTCCAGGTCGGCGAGGGGCTTGCCCTTCTTGCGCTCCATGGCGGCCAGGATGTGGTCGAGGGAGTCGGCGAGCTGCGGCAGGCGCACGGCGACGACCTCGGCACCCTCCCAGGCGAGCACGACGTCGTCGGGGCCGGCCTCGTCCGGCGGGACCAGCTCGCCGCCCATCGCGTCGACCAGCGGCTTCACTGCCGCGATGAAGGGTTCGTCCCCGGTGCCGGTCACTTCTGGCCCTTCCCGGTGACGCTCTCGCCGGCCTCGCGCTCGCCGATCACGTTGAGCTGGAGAGAGATCCGGGTGGCGCCGGACTCCAGGGTCCGGCGCAGCAGGGCCTCCACGGCGGTCAGCACGGCGTCGGCGCCGCCCTCCGCCGTGTTGCCGAACGGCCCGACGTCCACCGCGTCCAGTTCGGCCGCCTCGACGACCTCGCGGGCCACCAGTGCGTGCGCGGGCGCCTCGTCGAGGTCGAAGGGCTCGGTCGTGAACTCGACTCTCAATCGCACTGTGCCCCCATAGCGGCTCCGACCTGCATGTTCTCTCACCTCTCCAAGAGAGAGGGCACCTACGGGGCACATCCGGGACACCGTGCGCAGCGCGCTGCCCCGGTCGCTCCGAGACGACCTTAACGGACGTACCCGCGGCGATCGGCGGGGCGCCGACAAGTACTCCGACGGGGAGCCGACAAGGCTCCGGCAGGGGGTGCTTTTTCGTGGACGGCTCTTGACAGCCCTCCGCGACTCCAGGCAATCTTCCATTAAGCAGAAATAAGTTTCCACAATACGAAATTACGAATGAGCAAGGGGGCGCCACCCCGATGGGCTTCGCAGACCAGCGCTTCAACGTCAACCTGTCGATCCTCTTCACGGAACTCCCGCTGCTGGAGCGTCCCGCGGCCGCCGCCGCGGCCGGCTTCACCGCGGTCGAGCTCTGGTGGCCCTGGATCGACTCCCCCACCCCCGGGCGGTCCGAGCTCGGCGCCCTCAAGAAGGCGATCGAGGACGCGGACGTCCAGCTCACCGGGCTGAACTTCTACGCCGGACAGCTGCCCGGCCCGGACCGGGGCGCCCTGTCGGTCCCCGGCGAGGAGTCGGAACGGTTCCGCGCCAACATCGACGTGGCGGCCGGTTTCGCCGAGTCACTGGGCTGCAAGGCCCTCAACGCGCTGTACGGCAACCGTGTCGCGGGCGTGGACCCGGCCGAGCAGGACGCGCTCGCCCTGGAGAACCTGGTGCTCGCGGCCCGGGCCGCCGACCACATCGGTGCGATCCTGCTGGTCGAGGCCCTCAACAAGCCCGAGTCGCCGCTGTACCCGCTGGTGAGCGCACCCGCCGCCGTGGGGATCGTCGACAAGGTCGACCAGGCGTCCGGGCTCGGCAACGCACGCTTCCTGATGGACCTCTACCACCTGTCGAGGAACGGCGAGGACCTGCCGTCGGTGATCGAGCGGTACGCCGCGAGGACCGGCCATGTGCAGATCGCCGACAACCCCGGGCGCGGTGCGCCGGGTACGGGCTCGCTCCCCCTCGAAGACCTCCTCGACCAGCTCGGCAAGGCCGGTTACGAGGGCTGGGTCGGCCTGGAGTACAAGCCGGGCGACCGTCCGAGCGCGGAGGCGTTCGACTGGCTGCCGGCCGGGGCCCGAGCCGCCCGCTGAGCGGCAACTGTCAGACGTAGCAAAGCAGTGAGAGAGGCATCCTCATGACCACGAACCTCCCCAAGATCGCCTGGATCGGCCTCGGGATCATGGGCTCCCCCATGTCCGAGAACCTGATCAAGGCGGGTTACGACGTCGCCGGCTTCACGCTGGAGCAGGACAAGCTCGACCGGCTGGCCGCCGCCGGCGGCACCGCGGCCGGCTCGATCGCCGAGGCCGTCCGGGACGCCGACGTCGTGATCACGATGGTGCCCGCCTCCCCGCAGGTCGAGGCCGTCGCGTACGGCCCGGACGGCATCCTGGAGAACGCGCGGTCCGGGGCGCTGCTGATCGACATGTCCTCGATCACCCCGCAGACCTCCGTGGAGCTCGCGAAGGCCGCCGGGAAGAAGGGCATCCGGGTCCTGGACGCGCCCGTTTCCGGGGGCGAGGCCGGTGCCGTCGAGGCCGTGCTGTCCATCATGGTCGGCGGCGAGCAGGCCGACTTCGACGAGGCGGAGCCGGTCTTCGACGTGCTCGGCAGGACGATCGTGCTGTGCGGCCCGCACGGCTCGGGGCAGACCGTGAAGGCAGCGAACCAGCTGATCGTCGCCGTGAACATCCAGGCGTGCGCCGAGGCCGTGGTCTTCCTGGAGAAGTCGGGCGTGGACCTGAAGGCCGCCCTCGACGTCCTCAACGGCGGACTGGCCGGCTCCACGGTGCTGACGCGCAAGAAGGACAACTTCCTGAACCGCGACTTCACGCCGGGCTTCCGTATCGACCTGCACCACAAGGACATGGGCATCGTCACGGACGCCGCCCGCAACGTCGGCGCGGCACTGCCCGTCGGTGCCGTGGTCGCCCAGCTGGTCGCCAGTCTGCGTACGCAGGGCGACGGCGGCCTCGACCACTCGGCGCTGCTGCGGTCGGTGGAGCGTCTGTCCGGCGCCCGGGTCTGACGCTCCTCCTCGACACTCTCCCCCAAGCTCCGGGCGGCGTCGGCGCTGACAACTGTCCTGTCGCGCCCAGGCGTCGGCGCCGCCCGGAATCCACTCCAGCGTGCCCACAACTCCCTGGCCGCGCCCGGCCGTCGGCGACCCGGATGAGGGTGGTCGACCGGTCATACGGGCGCGGGCAGGGCCGGGACCGCGGCGGTGTGCGAGCCAGTGCGGTGGTGAAGGACCGGGGACCCTCTTCTCGACCTGAGGGAAGGGCGTCCCGGGCTCCGTCGCAACCGCCGCGGTCCCAGGATTTCCGGTGAGCGCCGGATGCGGACGGTCCCGCATCCGGCGCTCACCGGCGTTTCCGGGACGGGCGGGGGCACTCCGGGGTGCGGATCCGTCCCGCCCCGAGGAGCCTGAAGGCATGGCACCTCCGGCACACCCCACGCAGCATCCGCACATCGTGGTCCACGCCCCCGCACTGGACGGCTCCCGGCGCGTGACCTGGGACGACGAGAACCTCGGCGTCGCCTCGCACCTCGACGACGTGGTCGAGTTCCTGCGCCTCGCGGACCTCGACCAGGTCGAGGTCGAGGAGAGCGACATCATCGAGTGGCAGGGCGGCGGCCCCGACGACTGGCCGGGACTCTCCGAGCACCACGAGCAGTGAGCCCGCGCAGCCCGGTACGACCCACGTACGCCACCGGTCGTAGGCGGGCTACGGAACCCTCAAATGAACCTGCCAACTACACGGCGCCAAGCGCCGGGCTTGCACAACGGGCATCACTGGCGGTGATGCTGCGTTTGCGTCCAGCCCCACCCCGAGGTGTTCGGGGTGGAAGAGGGGCCGTTGACTGGGCCCCGCGTCGCCACAACTCCCAGGCACAGGCCCGGATGTTGCGCGAGCCTCCCCCACTCTCGGCTTCGCTCGAGCGGGAGGTGCCCCCATCGGTCCGCGTGATCAACGAATCCGCAGGACCGACACGCGAACCAAGCCTGACTGACCCGGTTCGCCTTGTCGATGTGCCCGCATTCGGCGCAAGTGCGCGAGGTGTACGCCGGATCGACGTACACCACCGGCACACCCGCCCGGCGGGCCTTGTACGCAATGAACTGCTTCAGCTGGGCAAAGGCCCAGCTGGAGTGAGTGGCCCGTTGGGGCTTGCGAAGCCGTACCCGCTCGCGGATGCCCGTCAGGTCTTCCAGGGCGATTCCGCGACCGGTGCGTTCTGCCTCGGCCACCACATGCTTCGCGATCTTGTGGTTGATGTCTCTGGCCCGCCGCGCTTCCTTGCGCCTCCGCTTCTTCAGCCGGCGCCTGGCGGACGGAGTGTTCTTCTTCTGCAGCTTGCTGCGGAGTTTGCGCTCCCGCGACCGGATGCGGTTCAGTCCGCGCCCGGCCATGATCTCGCCGTCGCTGGTGGTGGCGATATTGACGATGCCCAGGTCGATGCCGAGGAAGTCCACCGGGTCGGTGTTCAGCGGCGCTTCCGGAACTTCGCAGGTGGCGCTCAGAAACCACATGCCATCCCGGTACAGCAGGTCTGACTCGCCCTTGCGGTACAGCGCCAGTATCGCCAACTGCTCCGGGCCAGCGGCGAAGGCCACCCCCTTCACTCTCCCGCGCACCGTCCAGACTGACACCGTGCGCTCGGGGATCTGCCAGGAGAGCATGCGGTCGTCGTACGGCTGCGCGCCCTCGAACCGGAAGCAGACCGGCTTCTCGGTCGCCCGTCGGTAGCGCTTCGAGCCCGGCCTGCCCAGGTTTCCGGCCCTCAGGTGTGCCCTCAGGACGGCGTAGGTGTCACACGTCTTCTTGATCGTGTGCTGGGCGGCCTGCGCGCCCAGGCCCCAGCGGGACCTAACCTCGCCGTAGACCTGCTTGCGCAGGGTGAAGTTCTTGAACTCCCCGCGCGCGAAGGCGACCTCGCTCACCCAGGAGGCCGCCTCGTTGCAGGCACGCAGGGTCGCCTCAAGCGCCGCCGCCTGCACGGGCGTCGGCAGCAGCTTCACCTGCACAACCAGCTTCACAAGCACCGAATGTACGCATCCGTGCGAGACACAGCTGCCCGTTCGAGATCGATGACCAGAACGAGTGAACTACACGGTCGTCGATGCCTCCCCAAACGAGAGACCCAGTGACTCGACGGTCGCCACCGACAACGCGAGGGGCGGCCATCCCGGGCCCGGGCCGCCCCTGAGTGGCTGACGGCAGTGCTGCCGCCCGGCGTCAGACCTTCAGTGTTCTGATCGAGGTCGGGGCGTGCCCCGGTTCGGTCGCGATCTCCTCGAACTCGACGACGTTGCTGATGTCGTTGGTGGTGGACATGGAGATGTTGGTGACGCGCTCCAGGACGGCCTCGACGACGACCGGCACCTGGAACTCGGCGGCGAGCTTCTTCGCCTGTTCGAAGGCGGCGCCGAGTTCGGCCGGGTCGGTCACCCTGATCGCCTTGCAGCCGAGGCCCTCGACGACCTTGACGTGGTCGACGCCGTAGACGCCCAGTTCCGGAGAGTTGATGTTCTCGAACTCCAGGTTGACCTGGAAGTCGATGTCGAACGCCCGCTGCGCCTGGCGGATCAGGCCCAGGTAGGCGTTGTTCACCAGGACATGGACGTACGGGATCCTGTGCTGCGCGCCGACCGCCAGCTCCTCGATCATGAACTGGAAGTCGTAGTCGCCGGAGAGGGCGACGACCTGCGCCTCGGGGTCGGCCTTGGCGACGCCCAGCGCGGCCGGGATGGTCCAGCCGAGGGGGCCGGCCTGGCCGCAGTTGATCCAGTGGCGGGGCCGGTGGACGTGCAGCATCTGGGCGCCGGCGATCTGCGAGAGACCGATGGTGGAGACGTACCGGGTTTCCGGGCCGAAGGCCTTGTTCATCTCCTCGTAGACCCGCTGGGGCTTGATCGGGATGTCGTCGAAGTGCGTACGGCGCTGGAGCGTGGCCTTCTTCTCCTGTGCGGCGGCCGCCCACGCGGAGCGGTCGGGCAGCCGGCCGGCGGGCTTCAGCTCCTTCGCCACCTGCACGAACAGTTCCAGTGCGGCCCTCGCGTCGGAGGCGATGCCGTAGTGCGGGGCGAAGATCCTGCCGATCTGGGTGGGCTCGACGTCGACGTGGACGAACGTCCGGCCGGCCGTGTAGACGTCGAGCCTGCCGGTGTGGCGGTTGGCCCAGCGGTTGCCGATGCCGAGGACGAAGTCGGACTCCAGGAAGGTCGCGTTGCCGTAGCGGTGCGAGGTCTGCAGGCCGACCATGCCGGCGTTCAGCTCGTGGTCGTCGGGGAGCGCCCCCCAGCCCATGAGGGTCGGGACGACCGGAACTCCGGTCAATTCGACGAATTCCACCAGCAGTTCGGCGGCGTCGGCGTTGATGACACCGCCACCCGCGACGATCAGCGGGCGCTCGGAGGCGTTCAGCATCCCGAGCGCCTTCTCGACCTGGGCGCGGGTCGCGGCGGGCTTGTAGACGGGAAGCGGCTCGTACGTGTCCGGGTCGAACTCGATCTCCGTCAGCTGGACGTCGATCGGCAGGTCGATCAGGACCGGTCCCGGGCGCCCGGAGCGCATGAGGTGGAATGCCTGCTGGAAGACGCCGGGGACCTGCGCGGCCTCCAGCACCGTGACCGCCATCTTCGTCACCGGCCTGGCGATGGAGGCGATGTCGACGGCCTGGAAGTCCTCCTTGTGGATCACGGCGGTCGGGGCCTGGCCCGTGATGCACAGGATCGGGATGGAGTCGCCGATGGCCGAGTACAGGCCGGTGATCATGTCGGTGCCGGCCGGCCCGGAGGTGCCGACGCAGACGCCGATGTTGCCCGGGCGGGTGCGGGTGTAGCCCTCGGCCATGTGCGAGGCGCCCTCCACGTGCCGGGCGAGGGTGTGGCGGATGCCGCCGGACGCCTTGAGCGCCGCGTAGAAGGGATTGATCGCCGCGCCGGGGACGCCGAACGCGTCGGTGACGCCCTCGCGCCTGAGAATCTCAACTGCCGCGCGGGCAGCGGTCATTCGAGCCATCGAGTACTCCTGCTTCGGCTGTCGGATCCGCACTCCCGTCGCGCCCCGCGGTGAGCACTTCCCGTTGACTTCGCTTTCCGTATTCCCATTACTTCCGCATTACGGAAATTTATTTCTACTATCTGGAAGTAATGTAGGTGGGTGGACGAAGGCCGTCAAGAGACGGACAAGCGGGGGCGGTCTGGAGGACCATGAGTGCCATGTCCGAGAGCGTGCCGGTGCGCTGCCCGGCCTGCACACGTGAGCACTTCTACGAGGCGCCGTCGTACCCGTGCGTGTGCGGGGCGCCCGTCGCCCCCGCGCTCGACGAGCACGGGACGGCCACCGCGGTCGCCCACCGTGCCTGGGACGAGGACTGGGTCGTCGTGCGGTGCGACGCCTGCGGGCGCCGGAACCAGTGGCCGTATCCGGAGCTGGGCTGCGCGTGCGGGACGGTGCTGCGCATCCCGGTGGCCGCGGCCTCCGCCGCGGCGAGTCCCCGAGCCGCGGCCCCGGCCGGGCGCCTCGCCTTCCAGCCCGTCACGATCCGTACCGCTCGCGACGCGGTCACGGCCGCGGCCCTTTATCTGCGCTGGCTCGGCTACCGGGACATCCGCCGCTCCGACCAGCGGCCCCCGGCCGGCGTGGGCCTGGCCGCGCGCGGGCTGCTGGCCCAGGTCGACCCGACCGTGCGCCCCGCGTCCCTGCGGGACGTGGAGTGCCTGTGGCTGACGGCCATGACGGAGTCCACGGCCTGCGTGTACTTCTCCCTCGCCGGGTTCTCCCCCGACGCCCGCACCCGCGCCGAGGCACTGGCCGTCCCGCTGTTCGTCCTCGACCTCACCGGCACCCCGCAGGCGGTGAACAGCCACGCCGACGAGCTGGACGCGGCGGGGGCGTAGCCCGGCTCAGGGGTCCTTAACCAGTCGCGCCGGGCACGCCCGCCGTCCGACACTCGGCGGATGCGCATCCGCCCCGCCACCGCTGCCGAACTCCCCCTCCTCCAGGACATCGAACGCGCCGCCGGCGCCCCCTTCAGGGACCTCGGCATGGCATCGGTCGCCGAGGACGAGCCGCCCGCTGTGGACGTCCTGGAGCGGTACCGCCGGGCCGGTCGCGCCTGGGTCGCCGTCGACGAGGGTGACCGCCCGGTCGCCTATCTCCTCTGCGAACCGGTGGACGGCGCGCTCCACGTCGAGCAGGTCTCCGTCCACCCCGACTCCGCCCGCCGGGGCGTGGGCCGGGCCCTCCTCGCGTACGCGGCGGACCGGGCCCGTGAGGAAGGCCTGGCCGGGCTCACGCTCACCACCTTCGCCGAGGTGCCGTGGAACGCGCCGTACTACTCCCGCCTCGGCTTCCGCGTGCTGGACGAGGCCGAACTCACCCCCGGCCTGCGCGAGATCCGCGCCCATGAGAGGGAGCTGGGCCTCGACCGCCGGCCACGGGTGTGCATGCGGCTGCCCGACGGCTGCTAGGACCAATGCCGATCCCGGCGCGCTCGGCGTGCAGTTCGGAGCGGACGAGTTCGAGGAGGCGGCCGCTCCAGTTGCGGCCGCGGCCGCCGTTGTCGCCCCAGTAGCCGGAGTCGCCGTCGTCGTAGAGGATCGTCGCGTCGTCCGTGCCCAACAGGACCCGGGCCAGGGGCGGGTGCTGGGCGAACTTGGCCCGCATCAGCCGGGTCATGACGGCCGTACGGGCCTGTTCCCAGCCCTCGCGCCGGGGGGCTTCGGCGGCCAGATTCCGGGCGGCGTGAGCCCGGTCCGCCGCGGCGATCGCGGCCCGGGTGTCGGCGTCGGAGGTCGACAACGCCCAGTAGGCGTGTGCGACGGAGGGGTAGGTGACCCCGTCGACGTCCACGGGGGCCGGGTAGTTGTTGCGCAGGGCCCGCGTGTCCGGGTCGTCGGACGACTTCAGCGGGTAGCTCTCGGAGAGCTTGATCGCGGGCGCGACCGGAGTCACCGGCCCGTCCGCCGGCACCTGTGAGGACCGCTGCTCGAACCACTCCGCCCGGTCCTCGAAGTAGTCGACGGCCTCGTCGTACTCCTCCTGCGTGACCGGGTCCTCGCCGCCGTACGGCCGGGCCTCCACGCGCCCGCCCGGTCCGGCCACCAGGACCTGGAGCGGCCAGTCCTGGCGGTCCATGTCGCCGAGCGCGTAGTGCCGCTGCGTCTCGGGGATGGCGAGGTAGGCGGCGCGTGCCACGGCCCTCCTCTCCTCGGTGCGGTCGGCGAGGAACGCGTCGACGGCGTCCAGGCACCGGTCCGTCGAGTCCGGGCGCCCGTTCAGCTGCTCCACGGTGTCGCGCACCTCGGCGAGCAGCAGCTCGGGGGTGTGCCAGCTGCGCGGCTCGCTGAACTTCCATGCGGCGAGCTCGTGTCCGGACGCCCTGGCGCCTTCCGGGAGGTCGGTGGCGACCCATCCGCGGCGCAGCTTCTCCTCGAACTCCGCCAGCGTGACCAGCTCCCAGCAGTCGATCAGCCCGTCCGCGTAGATGAACAGGTCGGTCAGGTGGTAGTCGCCGTTGCGGATGAAGACGTGCCGCCAGGTCCCGGGTACTCGTATGCCGTCCGCCATGCGGAAGGTGTTGCGTCTGCCGATCATCGCGACAGTCTGACGGACCCGTCAGCTGCCCGCCGCGTGTTTTTCCCGCAGTTCGATCTTGCGCACCTTCCCGGAGACCGTCATCGGGAAGGAGTCCATGACCTGGAGCCGGCTGGGGATCTTGTAGTGCGCCAACCGCCCGTCGCAGAAGGCACGCAGCTCCTCCAGCGTCACCGGGTCGGCCGGGTCCCGCGCGATGACACAGGCCAGGACCTCCTCGCCGTAGCGCTCGTGGGGTACGCCGACGACCTGGACGTCCGCGATCTTCGGATGGGCGTGGAGGAACTCCTCGATCTCGCGGGGGTAGATGTTCTCGCCGCCCCGGATGATCATGTCCTTGATGCGGCCGACGATCTCGACGTAGCCGTCCTCGCGCATCACGGCCAGGTCGCCGGTGTGCATCCAGCGGGCGGGGTCGACGGCCTCGGCGGTCTTCGCGGCCTCGTTCCAGTAGCCGAGCATCACGCTGTACCCGCGGGTGCACAACTCGCCTGCCTCTCCCCGGGGCCGGGTGACGCCGTCGGCCGGGTCGACGACCTTGACCTCGATGTGCGGCAGGACGCGCCCGACCGTGGCCGTGCGGTGTTCCAGGTCGTCGTCCGTCCGTGTCTGGAGGGACACCGGGGAGGTCTCCGTCATGCCGTAGCAGATGGAGACCTCCGCCATGTGCATCTCGGCGACGACCCGTTTCATGACCTCCACCGGGCAGGGCGAGCCGGCCATGATGCCGGTGCGCAGGGAGGTCAGGTCGTACGTCGCGAAGTCGGGGAGGTTCAGCTCCGCGATGAACATGGTCGGGACGCCGTACAGGGAGGTGCAGCGCTCCTGCTGGACCGCGCGCAGGGTCGCCTCCGGGTCGAAGGACGGGGCCGGGATGACCATGCAGGCGCCGTGTGAGGTCGCGGCCAGATTGCCCATCACCATGCCGAAGCAGTGGTAGAAGGGCACCGGGATGCAGATCCGGTCCTGCTCGGTGTAGTCGAGCAACTCGCCCACGAAATAGCCGTTGTTGAGGATGTTGTGGTGGGAGAGCGTGGCTCCTTTGGGGAAGCCCGTGGTACCCGAGGTGTACTGGATGTTGATCGGGTCGTCGCAGGACAGGTCCTCGTGGGGAGCAGGGGCTCCGCGTCCGGTCAGCGCGTCCCAGCTCGGGTCGCCGATGTACACGACGTCACGCAGCTCCCGGCAGCTGCCCCGCACCTGCTCGACCATCGCCCGGTAGTCGCTGCTCTTGTGCCCGAGGGAGGCGAAGAGCAGGGAGATCCCGGCCTGCTTCAGGACGTACTCGACCTCGTGCGTGCGGTAGGCCGGGTTGATGTTCACCATGATCGCGCCGATGCGGGCGGTGGCGTACTGGACGAGCACCCACTCGGGGCAGTTGACGGCCCAGATGCCCACCCGGTCGCCCTTGGCCACGCCGGCGGCGAGCAGTGCGTACGCCAACTCCTCGACGTCCGCGCCGAATCGAGCGTAGGTCCAGCGCCGCCCGGAGGGCACGTCGACCAGCGCCTCGCGGTCCGGCCAGGTGGCCACCGCCCGGTCCAGGTTGGCCCCGATCGTGTCGCCGAGCAGGGCCGTCCCGCTCGTTCCGTGGATGTACGACAGCTTGCTCACCGGAAGTCCTCCTCGCGGTACTCGGCGTCCGAGCCGGCCGCCGTGGCCTCGCGCAGTTCGACGCGGCGGATCTTGCCGGAGACGGTCTTGGGCAGGGGCGCGAACTCCAGGCGGCGGATGCGCTTGTAGGGCGCCAGCGCCTGCCGGGCGTGCTCGAAGAGGACCTTCGCGGTGTCGGGGCCGGGTTCCCAGCCCTCCGCCAGCACCACGTAGGCCTTCGGGACGGCGAGCCGCAGCTCGTCCGGCGCGGGCACGACGGCCGCCTCCGCGACCGCCTCGTGCTCCAGCAGCGCGCTCTCCAGCTCGAAGGGGCTGATCTTGTAGTCGGAGGCCTTGAAGACGTCGTCGGCCCGCCCGACGTAGGTGATGTAGCCGTCGGCGTCGCGCGCGCCGATGTCCCCGGTCCGGTAGTAACCGCCGGCCATCGCCTCCGCCGTACGGTCGGGGTCGCCGTGGTAGCCGGTCATCAGGCCGACCGGGCGGGTCGACAGGTCGAGCGCGATCTCGCCCTCGTCGGCCCCGGGCGCACCGCTGACCGGGTCGAGGAGTTCGACGCGGTAGCCGGGGCCGGGGCGGCCCATGGAGCCGGTCTTGAGCGGCTGGCCGGGGCTGTTGGCGATCTGCACCGCCGTCTCGGTCTGCCCGAAGCCGTCCCGGATGGTCACGCCCCAGGCGCGGCGGACCTGTTCGATGACCTCGGGGTTGAGGGGTTCACCGGCCGCCACGGCCTCGCGCGGCGGCGTGCGCAGCTGGGTGAGGTCGGCCTGGATGAGCATGCGCCACACGGTGGGCGGGGCGCAGAACGTCGTGACGCCCGCACGGTCCATCTCGGCCATCAGACGGGCCGGGTCGAAGCGCGTGTAGTTGTGGATGAAGACGGTCGCCTCCGCGTTCCACGGCGCGAACAGGTTGGACCAGGCGTGCTTGGCCCAGCCGGGCGAGGAGATGTTCAGGTGGACGTCACCGGGGGTCAGCCCGATCCAGTACATGGTCGCCAGGTGCCCGATCGGGTACGAGGCGTGGGTGTGCTCGACCAGCTTGGGGCGGGCCGTCGTGCCGGAGGTGAAGTACAGCATCAGCGGGTCGTCGGCGATGGTCGGCCCGTCGGGCAGGAACTCGGCGGAGGCGGCGTACGCGTCCTCGTACGGCTGCCAGCCCTCGGGCAAACCGCCGACCACGGTGCGCGTGTAGTCGCCGGGCACGTCGTCGAACTTGGCGGTGTCCTCGGCCCGGACCAGGACGTGGCGTACGCGTCCCCGCTCGACCCGGTCGCGCAGGTCGGCGGGGCCGAGCAGCGGGGTCGCCGGGATGACCACGGCCCGCAGCTTCATGGCGGCCAGCGCCGTCTCCCACAGCTCGGCCTGGTTGCCCAGCATGACCAGGATCCGGTCCTCGGCACCCACTCCGCGCTCGCGCAGCAGGTTGGCGACCCGGTTGGACCGCTCGGACAGTTCGGCGAAGGAGAGCCGGATCTCGGAGCCGTCCTCCTCGACGATGTGCAGGGCGGTGCGGTCGTTGCCGTCCGCGATGACGTCGAACCAGTCCAGCGCCCAGTTGAAGTGCTGCGGGCGCGGCCAGTCGAAACCCTCGTACGCCGTGGCGTAGTCCTCACGGTGTTCCAGCAGGAAGTCCCGCGCGCTGCGGAAGAGCTCCGTCGCGGTCGTCATCTGTCCTCCTCGGTACCGGCACCATTGCCGGGCGGCTCTCTGCCATCGTGTAATGCGTGATGCGGGTCTCACTACCCCCGAACGGGGGTGTGTGCCGTGGACGAAGGAGCGTGTGCGTGGCAGCAGAGGGGTCGGCGTCGGTGGAGATCCGGCGCGCGCTGGTACGGCTGCGGCACACGACCGGGCTTCCGGTCGCCTTCGGCGGCCTGGTGGAGCCGGGCCGGCCGCGGATCCGCATCAGCGAACTGAACGGCACGTCCACCCCCGCCCTGAGCGCCCTCGCGGTGATCTCCGGCAACGGCCTCGGCGGCAAGGCGGTGGCCCTGGCCCGCCCGTGCGCCGTCGCCGACTACTCCTCCTCGCGGCAGATCAGCCACGAGTACGACGCCGCGGTCGCCGCGGAGGGGCTGCGTTCGGTGGTGGCGGTGCCCGTGGTCGTACGCCGCCGGGTGCGCGGAGTGCTGTACGGCGCCCTGCGTGATGCCCGGCCGCTGGGCGACCGCATGCTGACCGCGGCGGTGGCGGCGGCGCGGGACGTGGAACAGGCGCTGGTCCTGCGGGAGGAGGCGCGGGACCTGGTGGCCGCGGGACGGGCGGAACCGGCCCGGGCCCCGGCGGACGGCTCCGCGTGGGAGCAGGTGCGAGAGGCGCACGCGGCGTTGCGGGCGCTCGCGCCGCGGATCGCCGACGAGGCGCTGCGGGCCGAACTGCTGGCCGCGTGCGGGCTGCTGACCTCGGACGTCCCGTCGGCGGACGGGGTGACTCTGGCGGCCCGTGAAGTGGATGTGCTGGCGTGTGTGGCCGCGGGCGCGACGAACGCGGTGGCCGCCGAGCGGCTGGGGGTGCGGGCCGAGACGGTCAAGGGATACCTTCGCTCCGCCATGCGCAAGCTGGGGTCCCGGACCCGTGGGGAGGCGGTCGTCGCCGCGCGTCGGGCGGGGTTCCTGCCCTGATTTCCGTCGGCGCCCCCCTTCATGCACCGCCTTGGTGAATTTCTGCGCGGGCCGTTGTTATTTCCCTCACGACGCGGCCCCGCCGAATTCCAAAGCCCGTTGCCTAATATTGGCCAGGACACGACACACGGAGGGGAGCGGTGACCGTGCGACGGGACTTCGAGGAGCCTGCCAGATGCCGCCCCGACCTGGTGATCGGCAGGGAGGAGCTGTTCGCGGGAGCACGTGAGCAGTTGGCCGGCGGCGGCAGCGTGCTGCTCCACGGCCCGGCCGGAATTGGAAAATCGACCGTGCTGCGGGCATTGGCCGCCGATAACGCCGCCGCGACCCGGACCGTGTTGCGCTGCTCGGCGACGGAGTCCGAATCCCATCTCCCGTTCCTGGCGCTCGCCGACCTGCTCGGGCTGGTCGTGGGCGAGGTGTCCGACCGGCTCCCCGCCGCCCAGCGCACCGCCCTGGAGTCGGCGCTCACCGGACGCGGCGAGTCCACCCTCCAGCGCGACGGACTGGCGCTGCGGCTGGCCGTCCTGTCGGTGCTGCGCGCGCTCGCCGCCGAGGGTCCCGTACTGGTCGTCGCGGACGACCTCCAATGGCTCGACCCGGCGAGCGCGGAACTCCTCGGCTTCGCCGCCCGCCGCCTCGGCGACACGCCGGTCCAGCTGCTGTGCGCGGTGCGGACCGAAGGGCAGGAGTACGACCGGCATCTACGCGCGTTGCCCCCGGACAGTCTCGCGGTGCGCCTCAACCCGCTCACCCGCACCCAGGTGTCCACGCTCCTGGACCACCGCGGCTACACCGGCCTGCCCCGCTCCACCGTCCGGGACATCCACCGCACCAGCGGTGGCAACCCGCTCTTCGCCCTCGAACTGGGCCGTGCCCTGGCCGAGGACCCCAGCCCGCCCCGGCCGGGCGAGCCGCTGCGCGTACCGACCTCGCTGCGGGTCCTGGTGCTCAACCGCCTGGAGATGCTGTCGGACGAGGCGCGCCGCACCCTGCTCGTGGCCAGCGCCGGCGCCCGGCCCACGCTGGCCCTGCTGCACGCTGCCGGCCGGGACAACGCCGAGTCGGAGACCGCCCAGGCGGCCGCCCTCGGACTGCTCGCGACGGAGCCCGAGGGTCCCGCCGTACGGTTCGCGCACCCGCTGATCTCGGCCGCGCTCTACGCGGAGGCACCCGCGCAGGAGCGGCGGGCCGCGCACGCCGCGCTGTCCACGGCCGCCTCCGACCCCATCGAACGGGCCCGGCACCTGGCGCTCGCGGTCTCCGGCGCCGATCCGCGGGTCGCGGCACAGCTCGCCGAGGCCGCCGCCCAGGCCCGGGACCGCGGCGCGCCCTCGGTGGCCGCCTCGCTCGGACTGCTCGCCGCCCGGCACACCCCGGCCGACGGCGTGCCGGGCCCCGACGAGCGGCGGTTGCAGGCCGCCGAGGACGCGATCACCGCCGGGGAGGTGGACCTCGCCAGGGACATCGCCCGCGAGGTGCTGACCCGGGCCACCGTGCCCGCGGACCGGGTGCGGGCCTGGATGGTGGTGATCGAGTCGGCCGGGCACGCCCTCGGCGACGTCGACGCCGTCTTCCCGCAGGCGCTGGCCGACGCGGGCGACGACCCCCGGCTGCTGGCCCTGGTCCACTATCAGCTCGCCTGGCGGGGCCTGGTCGTCCAGGGCGACTTCGCGCAGGGCCGGGAGGAGGCCGCGCACGCGGCGCAGCTGGCCGCCCGGGCCGGTGACCGGCGCACCGAGATCCTCGCCCTCGCCTTCCAGGCGCAGACCGAGGCCCTGATGGGCCACGCGGAAGCCCCCGCCACGATCAAGCGGGCGCTCAGGGAACCCCAGGACCCGCAGGTGGCCTGCCACCACAACGGCCCGGGCCTGGCCCGGTTCCGCTGGCTGCTGATGAGCGACCAGCTGGCCGAGGCCCGCACCACCGTCACCGCGCTGCTGCGCGAGGTGCGGCGGCGCGGCATGGTCGAGAGCGAGGTGCACTTCCTGCGCCTGCTCGCCGAGACCGAGCTGCGCTCCGGGCACTGCGGGCGGGCCCTCGACCTGGCCCGGGAGAGCCTGCGGATGGCCCGGGACACCGGCATCGGCACGGTGGCCTCCGCCCTGCTCACCTCGTTCGCCGAGGCGTCGGGCGGCGACGTGGACCGGGCGCTGGCGCTGGCGCGGGAAGCGCTGGAGCACGCCGAGGAGGACGGTGACCAGATGTACGTCTCCCGCGCCCTGGCCGCCCTGGGCCATGCCCAGTTCGTGGCCGGGGACGCCCCGGGCACGGTGCGTTCGCTGCGCCGGGTGCGGGAGCTGGAGCAGGGGCTCGGCATCACCGACCCGGCGCGCGGCCGCTGGCACGGCGACCTCGCCGAGGCCCTGGTCCAGGTCGGCGAGGTCACCGAGGCGCAGGACGTCATCGACGTGACCCGGGAGCAGGCGCTGCGGCTGGGCCGCGAGAGTGTGCTCGCCGTGGTGGACCGGGCGGAGGCGCTGGTACGGGCCAGGCGCGGTCAGCACGATGCCGCCCTCGGCCAGTTGACGTCCGCGCAGGAGCGGCTCGGCAAACTGGGCTACGGCCTGGAGGAGGCCCGCGCCGCCTTCGCGCTGGCCGCGCTGCGCACGCGCCGGCCGGGGCCGACGTCCTACGACGAGGCGGCCCGGCTGTTCAGGCGCTGCCGGGCGCTGCCCTGGCTGCGCCAGGCGGAGGCGACCGCCGTGGCACAGCCGCCCGAGCCGGTCGTCTCCCCCACCCCCACGCTCGACGCGCTGGACGGGCTCGCCTCGATGGAACGTCAGGTCGCCGCGCTCGTCATGGAGGGCGCGACCAACCGGGAGATAGCCGGCCGGCTGTTCATCAGCGTCAAGACGGTCGAGGCGACCCTGACCCGGGTCTACCGCAAGCTCGGGATCCGATCGCGGGTCGACATCGTCAGACTCGCGGCGGGCCGTCGTACCAAGTGACCACCACGCGGATCGGCTGAGAACCCCGCGGGTTCACCGCCCGCGTGGGTCTACCGGCGGCCGACCGAGGGTTTTCCCTGCCCAACTCACCTAGGGGCTTCCCTCATTGGGAAGGGCATGTTCCGGGTTCTAGCGTAGGGGCGTGCCGCTCGCCCGGGCACACGGGGGCCGGTCCCGCGGCCCCCGTGCACCGCCCCCCACACCCGTGCGACCCCCCCACCGGCAACACCCAATGAGGAGACTCATGTTCGGGATCGACCGCGCCAAGAAGACCGCCGCCGCCCTCGCGGCCACCGCCGCCGCCGCGACCGCTCTGATCGGCGCCCCCGCCGCCGTCGCCGCCCCTCAGCCCATCGTCGGCGGTACGACGACCACGACGACCGCGTATCCGTTCATGATGCAGATCACGGACGCCTCGCAGAACCAGTTCTGCGGCGGCACCCTGGTCTCGGCCACCAAGGTCGTCACCGCGGCCCACTGCATGGTCGGCGAGACCACGAGCAGCGTCAGAGTCGTCGGCGGCCGCACCTATCTGAACGGCACCAACGGCACGGTGGCCCGGGTCAGCAAGATCTGGATCCACCCGAGCTACACGGACGCCACCAACGGCGATGACGTGGCCGTCCTGACCCTGTCGACGTCGATGCCGTACACCAAGGCGTCGTACGTCACGTCCTCCCAGACGGGCGTGTACGCGGCGGGCACCACCGCCCGCATCGTCGGCTGGGGCACCACCTCCGCGGGCGGCAGCTCCTCCAACCAGCTGCGCACCGCGACCGTGCCGACCGTCTCCGACTCCAGCTGCGCCGGCTCCTACGGCTCCGACTTCGTCGCGGGCGACATGGTCTGCGCCGGATACACCTCCGGCGGCGTCGACACCTGCCAGGGCGACAGCGGCGGTCCCCTGCTCATCGGGGGCGTCCTGGCAGGGATCACTTCCTGGGGCGAGGGCTGCGCGGAGGCCGGTTACCCGGGTGTCTACACCCGGCTGACCACCTTCTCCAGCCTGGTGACCACACAGGTCAACTCGTAACCCGGCCAAAGACTCCTGAGCCACCCCTCAGGTGACATACCAGGGGGCGTTGCGGGCCTCCACGAGCGGCCCGCAGCGCCCCCTCTCCATGGCCTGACCTCACTACGGTCCCGTCACCGCAGTACGGTCCCGAAGCGGATGTCGTACGGCGATCCCTGGTGCATCACCGTCAGCATCCGCTCCCCCTCGGCCGCGACCTCCTCCCGCTGCGCCTTGGTGAGCTTGCCGAAGGGCTCGACGACCAGCGCGTCCGCCTCCAGCTTCCACACGCCCGCCAGGAAGCCGTCGACCAGAAGCGTGCGGTGCGCCAGGTTGCCCTGCCAGGCGCTGCCCCGGTAATCGGGCGGGACCACGCGGGTGCGGTCGGCGTGGGACAGGAGCAGGTTGTCGAACTCGGGCAGGAAGCGGGGCGGGGCCGGGGTGTCCGCGTCCGGGCGCGGCGCGTCGGGGAGGTCGAAGAGTTCGACGCCCTTCTCGTCCTGGAAGGTGACCAGCTGCGGGCGCAGGCGCTCGAAGGCGTCGCGCAGCCGGGTCAGCCCGGCCCAGGTCTGCATGTCCTTCACCGAGGCGGGCCCGAAGGCGGCGAGGTAGCGCAGCACCGTCGCGTCGGCGGCGGGGGTGGGCTCGGCCGGCCGTCCCAGCCAGTGCTCGGCGGTGGTGAGGGCGACCTGACCGCTCCTGCCCCACAGTCCCCGCGGGGTGACCTGGACGAGCGGGAGTCTGCAGCGGGCGGCGATCGCGAGGGCCTGCGGGTCGGCGTGCGGCCACTCGACGAGCAGCGCCTCGCGCAACTGCTTCATCGTGCGCGGCTCGGTCTCGACGAGGTCGCGGGCCAGGGCGGCGAGCCGGTCGAGGTCGACGCCCTCAAGTCCCTTGCGGAACAAGGTGAGTTCCCGGTCCCGGGCGGGCTGCACGAGCGGCCGCAGGGTGAGGCAGTCGTCGGCGGTGTGGGTGTGGATGGTCGAGCGCATGCTGACGATACGGACGACCCGGCGCTCGGCCATCAGGCCGGACAGCTCCTCCGGCGCGAAGCCGTCGAGGCGGGCGGCGAGAGCGTAGTAAGGCGGCTTCACGTTCTGCGCCTGCAGGCCGACGAGGTGTTCGACGGCCGCCTCGGCGGACAGCGGCGCGGGGCGCAGGAGCAACTGCCGGTCGAGAGTGGCGCGGTTGAGGGCGCGGTTGCCGAGCACGGGGGCCGCTGAGCTCGCGGTCGTCGTCTTCGTCATGCCGCGTACGGTAGTCAGGCTTGCGGACACGTGCTGTCCGCGATGTCGCCGCGCGGGTCGGGAAGTACGTGGAGGTGTCGCCGCCCGCCCTGTGCCGGCGGGTGGGGTTGACGGCCTTCGGGCCGGTGAACGAGGTACGGATCTCCTCCCATCCCTGCGGTAGCCCGCGCTGGGCACCCCGCATCTTGTCGGCGTGCGCGTCCGGGTCCGGCGGCGACCGGTCCCGGAGCCGTTCGACGAGGTAGGCGTAGACCGTGCCCGGGACCGTCCGGGACCGGGCCGCGAGGACGGGATGCCGTTCGGCGACGGCGCCACGGGCCGCTCGAAGGACGCAGCGGCCGCGGAACACGGCCTGGTCGTCGCGCTCGGTGCCGTCAGTGGAAAGGACCGGCCCTCGGGTCGGCCCGGCGAGGATCAGCCGCCGGCCGCCGCGAGGACCACGAAGTCCGCGTTCGACGGGTCGAGGCAGACGGCCAGCCGACCGACGCCCTCCACGTCCTCGGGTCCCATCTGCACGCTGCCGCCGTTCCCGGTGACCGCGGCGACGGCGGCGTCGCAGTCGGCGACGGCGAAGACCGGGTGCCAGTACGGCCGCCCGTCGGTCAGGGCGAGGTCCTGTTCGCTCAGCTGCATGAGGCCGCCCTGCATGCGCTCCTCGGAAAGCCCGGCAGGGGTGATGAGGGAGTACGCGCCCGCGCCGCCCGGCAGTTCCATCTCACCGAACTGCCAGCCGAAGACCTCGCCGTAGAACTCCTTGGCGGCCGCGGTGTCGGTCGTGAGCAGCTCGGTCCAGGAGAGCGAACCCGGCTCGTCCGCCAGCTCGAAGCCGGCGTTCTTCCCGGGCTGCCAGACCGCGAACTGGGCCCCGGACGGGTCGCTGTACTGCGCCATCCGGCCCCAGTCCTCGAGGTCCCTCGGGGCCACCCGCACCGTGCCGCCCGCGCGCTCGACGGCCTGGGTCGTGGCGTCCGCGTCGGTGACGGTGTAGTAGACCATCCAGGCCGAGCGCGCGCCCTCCTCGGTGAGCTTGCCGAGCCCGGCGACGGTCTTGCCGTCCTTCTGGAACATCCCGCCCTGCATGTCCTGCGACTCGCCCATGGACTGGTACTCCCAGCCGAGCACCGCGCCGTAGAAGGCCGCGGCGGCGCGGACGTCGGGGGCGCCGAGGTCGAGCCAACAGGGGGAGCCGGGAGTGAGGTCAGTGGTGATCACGGCGATTCCCTTTCGCAGATCCTGTGTGCCATCAGCGTGACAGCCGGTACCGACCATCGCGCGCCGGCCGATCTGCGGCGGGAAGTGGGCGTTCCGGTGCCGGGAATCCACCCGTCCGGCGGATCACTTCCCGGTCGCCGGCCGTGGTGCGCAGGTGCCGGCGCTTCGCCTTCGCCGGCTCCTGCCCGCCTGACTCGGCGGTCCGCACCACGGCCTGGGACTCCAGGATCCCCCGGCCCGCCGGGGTCGGCATGCCGGCCGGGCCGAATGGAGGGCACGGCCGCGTCGAGGCCGTGCCGGGCGGGTGAAGCGGGTGAAGCCTGAGCCGCCGTCCGCCGTGCGGGGCATGCATGAAGATCCCGTCCGTACCGGCCGAGTCGGCGGACACGACGTGCTGGAGGCGAGTGATGAAGGAAAGAGTCGGCCAGGCCGGCGACACCATCCACAAGGTCCCGGTCCTGATCGTCGGCGGTTCCCTGGTGGGACTGTCGACCTCGCTGTTCCTGGGCCGGCTGGGGGTGCGGCACACGTTGGTGGAGCGCCACGCCGGCACCTCCATCCACCCCCGGGGCCGCGGCAACAACGTACGCACGATGGAGCTGTTCCGGGCGGCGGGCGTGGAGCCGGCGATCCAGGAGGCCGCGGCCACCCTGGCGGACAACCACGGCATCCTGCAGACGCCCACGCTGGTCGGTGACGCGGGCGAGTGGCTGTTCCGGGACATCGATCCGGGCGGCGGACTGGCCCGGTTCAGCCCGAGCGCGTGGTGTCTGTGCAGCCAGAACGACCTGGAGCCGGTCCTGCTCGACCATGCCACGGGGCTCGGCGGCGACCTGCGGTTCTCCACCGAACTGCTCTCGTTCGACAGCGACGGCACCGGTGTCACCGCGGTGGTCAAGAGCCGGGAGACGGGCGAGCACACCACCGTCCGCGCCGACTACCTGGTCGCCGCCGACGGTCCGCGCAGCCCCGTGCGGGAACAGCTCGGCATCGGTCAGAGCGGTCCCGGCGACCTGTTCCACAACATCAGCGTCACATTCCGCTCCCGTCGCCTGGCCGAGGTGGTGGGGGATCGCCGCTTCATCGTCTGCTACCTGACCGATCCGGACGCCGACGGTGCGCTGCTGCCGGTGGACAACCGCGAGAACTGGGTCTTCCACGCCCCCTGGCACCCCGAACGCGGGGAGACGATGGAGGAGTTCACCGACGAGCGGTGCGTCGACCACATCCGCCGGGCGGTCGGGGACCCGGACCTCGACGTGCAGATCACCGGCAAGGCTCCCTGGCACGCCGCCCAACGGGTCGCACGGACCTATCGGGCGGGGCGGGTCTTCCTGGCCGGCGACTCGGCGCACGAGATGTCACCCACCGGGGCGTTCGGCTCCAACACCGGTATCCAGGACGCGCACAACCTCGCCTGGAAGCTGGCCGCGGTGCTCGGCGGCCGGGCCGGGGACGGCCTGCTCGACAGCTACGACGCCGAACGGCGCCCGGTGGCGGAGGCGACCAGCGCCCGCGCGGCCGCCCGGTCCGCCGAGCACAGCCACCCCGGGTTCGCTCCGCCGCCCGGCCCCGGCGGCGCACCCCAGCGCGGCATCCTCAACGTGGCCCTCGGCTACCGCTATCCGACCGGCGCCGTCGTCGGCACCGATCCCTCGGCCGCGGTGGTACCGGAGAAACTCGCCCTGAGCGGCGAGCCCGGCAGCAGGGCACCCCACCTGTGGGTACGCCACCAGGGCGAGCGCATCTCCACCCTGGACCTCTACGAACGGTCCCTGGTCCTGCTGAGCGACGCCGACGAGCCGGGCGGATGGCACGAGTCCGCCACCCGTCTCGCGGAACGGATGTCCCTCCCGCTGGTCTCCTACCGGGTGGGGGCCGGGCCGGACGCCGAGCTGATCCCCGAGGAGGGTGCGGACTGGGCCGAACGCCACGGCACGACACGCTCAGGTGCCGTACTCGTCCGGCCCGACGGGTTCGTGGCCTGGCGGTCCCAAGGTCCGGACCCGGACGCCGAATCGACCCTGCGTCATGTCGTGACGACGGTGCTGGCACTGCCCTGACCGACCGCGACCAGCGGCGCGTGACCTCGGCCGGCAGCCATGCTGCCGGCCGACCGTTCGTGTGCCGGAACCCACCGGACCGCGGCACCGCCCGGCCCGAGTCGATCACCCGGCTGAGTGGCTGGAGTGGTGGGATACGGATCGCTGACTGACGGTGGATCACGTCAGGACCGGGTCACCACAGCTGACGAAGCGCCAGCTGCCCTGTCGTGGCGAAAGGACTCTCGCATGCGTTCTGCTCGCATCCTCCTGGCCACCGCGGCGGCCTCGGCCGTCCTCGCCGTCACCGCACCCGGCGCCTACGCAGCCGCGGGTGACTGGGACCACGACGAATCCTCCTACAGCAAGGAACACGACAAGGGCGGCAGCCACCACAAGCCCGACGGTGGCATGCACACGGGCGGCGGTGCGCTGACCGCGGTGACGGCGGACGACTCGGGCGACTCCCGCGACAGCGGGCACGGCAAGGACTCCGGCTGGACCAAGGACGGCAAGGAGTCCTGGAACGGCGGTCACCACAAGCCCGACGGCGGGATGCACACGGGCGGCGGTGCGCTGACCGCGGTGACGGCGGACGACTCGGGCGACTCCCGCGACAGCGGGCACGGCAAGGACTCCGGCTGGACCAAGGACGGCAAGGAGTCCTGGAACGGCGGTCACGACAAGCCCAGCGGCGGGATGCACACCGGAGGCGGCGCGCTGGCGGCGCCCGGCGTGACCGCGGGTGGTCTGGCGGTCCTGGCCGTCGCCGGGACCGGTCTGTACGCCGTGCGCCGCAAGAAGTCCCACGGCCTGGCCTGACCCGTGCCGGACGCGATAGCGACCGCGGCCGCCACCGGTGCATCGTGTGGCGGCCGCCCCGGCCGGTTCCCGGCCCGTCCCGTCCGTCCTGCTCCCGTGCCCCACAGAGGTGGTTCCCGATGGCAGTCCCTCCTTCCTCCCCCACCGACGACGAGCCCCGGCCCACCGGCCAGGGCTCACGC
Organism: Streptomyces sp. NPDC033131; assembly: GCF_055578365.1. NCBI lineage: Bacteria > Bacillati > Actinomycetota > Actinomycetes > Kitasatosporales > Streptomycetaceae > Streptomyces > Streptomyces sp. NPDC033131. Next base: position 74,972 of record NZ_JBVIPA010000008.1, on the reverse strand, counting down.
GGAGGCCTGATGGTGCTGTGCGCCGTGGCTCTCCTGGTCGTCGCGGTAAGCCTGATCGGCGGCCGGGACACGTCGACCGGCGCGTCCCTCCCCGCGCAGGCCCAGCAGGCCCCGCAAGCCGCGCACACCGCGGCGCCGGCCTCGCCTTCCGGCCCCGCGACGGGAAGGCAACTGCCGCGCTCGAGGCCCGTACGCCTGCTCATCCCGAAGATCTACGTGGACGCCCCCTTCACGGACCTCGCCATCGGCCCCACGGGTCAGCTCGAAGCCCCGCCCGCCGACGACATCAACCTCGTCGGCTGGCATGCGAAGGGCGTCTCCCCCGGCGAGAGGGGCACCGCGATCATCGCCGGACACGTCGACACGGCGACCTCACCCGCCGTCTTCGCCGGGCTCGGTGAGCTGAAGAAGGGCGACACCTTCCGGGTCCTGCGGGCCGACCGGCGCGAGGCGACCTTCGTCGTCGACAGCGTGGAGACCTTCGCCAAGGACGACTTCCCCAGCCGTCGCGTGTACGACGACACCCCCGATGCCCAGGTCAGGCTCATCACCTGTGCGGGCGACTACGACCGCACGGCCAGGGACTACACGGACAACCTGGTGGTCTTCGCCCACCTCACCTGACCTCGCTCCGCCCCAAGGCAAGTCACCCGCGTAGTCCATACGAATCGCGCGCCGGTGAGGACCTGATCAGGATCGACTCACGCCCCCCTCGGAGCGCCGCGACCGAAGGTCGCCGTTCCCCTTTCCGCGAAGGAGATGTGCCCCAGGATGACCACCACGTCTGCACCTGCCTCCCAGCCGCTGACCCAGAAGGTGTCGCCGCGTGTCTCCCAGTCTGTGTTCGACGGCTCCAGGCTCCGGGTCGTCCTGCTGGTGGACGTCTACGACGGAGCCCAGCAGCAGTTCCTGGAGGCGTACGAGCAACTCTGCAACCAGGTCGCGTCCGTTCCCGGGCATGTCAGCGATCAGCTGTGCCAGTCGATCGAGAATCCCTCCCAATGGCTCATCACCAGTGAGTGGGAGAGCGCTCCGCCCTTCCTCACCTGGGTGAACAGCGAAGACCACGTGCGGATGGTGGAGCCGCTGCACAGCTGTGTCCGGGACACCAGGTCGCTTCGCTTCCACGTCGTCCGCGAGACGGGCGGCCCGGCGGTGGACGCCGCGGCCGGCACCCGCGGGCTGCAGGCGGCACCCCGGATCGGGGACGGCGTCATCCGCCACGCGCTCACCTTCACGGTCAAGCCGGGCAGCGAGGAAACGGTCGCGAAGATCCTCTCCGACTACGCCTCGCCCGAGCCGCGGGTCGACGACACCACCCGGCTGTGCCGCACCTCCCTGTTCATGCACGGCAACCGGGTGGTGCGGGCCATCGAGGTGCGGGGCGACCTGCTCGCGGCGCTGCGTCACGTCTCGAGGCAGCCCGAGGTGCGGGCCGTCGAGGAGGCCATCAACCCCTACCTGGAGCAGGACCGGGACCTCAACGACCCCGAGTCCGCCCGGGTCTTCTTCACCCGGGCCGCGCTGCCCGCCGTCCACCATGTGACGGCCGATCAGGAGGACCCGGCGGGGCAGCGGCTCGCGTTGTGCTACCCGGTCCGGTCCGGCTGCGGCCTGCGGCTGGCGCAGCTGCTCGCCCAGCAGGACGAGGCGGCGGCGGACGATCCGCGCAGCCCGGTCCTGCGCAGCACGATCTTCCAGCGCGACGACGTCGTGGTGCGGCTCATCGACGTACGGGGCGGCCTCGACGCCGGCGGTCTCGCCCTGTCCCTCGGCCTCCGGGACCCCGGTAAGGGGGCCGAGCTGACGAGGCTCCTGGACGGCGACGTCTGTGCCGACGCTGGCGCGCCGACGGACGGCGATCTCACGCGCTTCCTCGAACTCACCCGGATGGAACTCGTCACCGACCGCCGCTCGCCGGACGCCTGATCCCTCCCCCAGCGGGTCGCGGCGGCCACGGCCCGCACGTCGACACAGCACACGATCGGAGCAACGTCGTGATCAAACCCCGTCCCAGAATCGTGGATCTCAGCGAGATCGAGCCCAACACCCGGCGCGGCGGCGATCTGCGCGCCCTGCTCACTCCGACCACGGTCGGGTCCACCAGCGGTTTCATGGGCGTGGCCATCGTGCAGCCCGGCGACCGCATCGCCGAGCACTACCACCCGTACTCCGAGGAGTTCATCTACGTCCTGTGCGGGCAGTTGGAGGTGGACCTCGACGGCGATCCCCACCCGCTGCGGCCCGAGCAGGGGCTCATGATCCCCGCCCACGTGCGGCACCGGTTCCGCAACGTCGGCAACGTGGAGGCCCGCATCGTCTTCCACCTCGGCCCGCTCGCGCCCACCCCGCCGCAGGGCCACGTCGACACCGAGGAGAGCGACGCCGTCCCGGTCGCGGAGGAGGGGGCCCACGCCGGTTCGGGCCGGGTGGCCGAGCGACGTCAGGTCCGGTCATGACCAGGCGCGTGGCGGTCACCGGTATAGGCATCGTCGCTCCGGGTGGCATCGGCGTACCGGCGTTCTGGGATCTGCTGGCGGGCGGGCGCACCGCGACGCGGGGCATCACCTTCTTCGATCCGAGCAGCCTGCGGTCGCGGATCGCCGCCGAGTGCGACTTCGACCCCGCGGCCCACGGGCTGGACGCGGAACAGGTCGCACGCTGCGACCGGTACATCCAGTTCGCGCTGGTCGCCGGCGAGGAAGCGGTACGGGACTCCGGCCTCGACCTCGCCCGGGAGGACCCCTGGCGGGTCGGGGTCTCCCTGGGCACCGCGGTCGGCGGGACCACCCGGCTGGAGCGCGACTACGTCCTGGTCAGCCACGGCGGGCAGCGCTGGGACGTGGACCACCAGGAGGCGAACCCCCATCTGCACCGCGCGTTCTCACCCAGCACGCTCGCCTCGACGGTGGCGGAGCAGGTGGGGGCACGCGGGCCGGTGCAGACCGTCTCCACGGGCTGCACCTCGGGCCTCGACGCGGTCGGGTACGCCTTCCACACGATCGAGGAGGGCAGGGCCGACGTGTGCATCGCCGGCGCCTCGGACTCCCCGATCTCCCCGATCACCATGGCGTGCTTCGACGCGATCAAGGCCACGTCCCCGAACAACGACGACCCCGCCCACGCCTCGCGTCCTTTCGACGCCGACCGCAACGGGTTCGTCATGGGCGAGGGCGGCGCCGTACTCGTCCTGGAGGAACTCGAACACGCCCGGGCCCGCGGCGCGCGGGTCTACTGCGAGCTGAGCGGCTACGCGACCTTCGGCAACGCCTACCACATGACCGGCCTGACCAGCGAGGGCCTGGAGATGGCCCGGGCCATCGGGGACGCGCTCGATCACGCCCGGCTCGACGGCACCGCGATCGACTACGTCAACGCGCACGGGTCGGGCACCCAGCAGAACGACCGTCACGAGACCGCCGCGGTGAAACGGGCCCTGGGACCGCACGCCTACGACACGCCCATGAGCTCCATCAAGTCCATGGTGGGCCACTCGCTGGGCGCGATCGGGGCGATCGAGGTCGTCGCCTGCGTACTGGCCCTGGCCCACCAGGTGGTACCGCCCACCGCGAACTACGAGACGCCGGACCCCGAGTGCGACCTGGACTACGTGCCGCGCGTCGCTCGCGAGCGGAAGCTGAACAGCGTGCTCTCCGTGGGCAGCGGGTTCGGCGGCTTCCAGTCCGCGGTGGTCCTGACCCGGCCGAGGGAGAGGACACGATGAGCGAAAGCCGTCCACGGCGCGCCGCCGTCACCGGAATCGGTGTGGTCGCGCCCAACGGAACCAGCACCGAGTCCTTCTGGAAGTCCACCCAGGAAGGGATCAGCGTCCTCGACCGGGTCACCCGCGAGGGCTGTGAGCACCTGCCGCTGCGGGTGGCCGGCGAAGTCCGGGGCTTCGAGCCGACGGAGGCGGTGGAGGAACGCTGTCTCGTGCAGACCGACCGGTTCACGCACTTCGCGATGGCCGCGGCCGACCTCGCGCTGGACGACGCCCGCCTCGGCCAGGCCGACACCCGTGAGGTGCCGTTCTCCGTGGGCGTGGTCACCGCGGCCGGTTCCGGCGGCGGCGAGTTCGGGCAGCGGGAGCTGCAGCAGCTGTGGGGCAAGGGCAGTCGCTTCGTCGGCCCGTACCAGTCGATCGCCTGGTTCTACGCCGCCAGCACCGGCCAGATCTCCATCCGCCGCGGCTTCAAGGGGCCCTGCTCGGTCGTCGCCGCCGACGAGGCCGGCGGCCTGGACGCCCTCGCGCACGCGGCGCGTGCCGTACGGCGTGGCACCGACGTGATCGTGGCCGGCTCGACCGAGGCACCGCTCGCCCCCTACTCGGTGGTGTGCCAGCTCGGCTACGCGGAGCTGAGCACCGCCGACGACCCGGCGCGCGCCTACCGCCCGTTCACCGACGGAGCGTGTGGATTCGTGCCGGCCGAGGGCGGCGCGATGCTCGTGGTGGAGGAGGAGACCTCGGCCCGGGAACGGGGCGCGCGCGTGCGGGCCACGCTCGCCGGGCATGCGGCGACGTTCACCGGCGCCTCGCGCTGGGAGCAGTCGCGGGAGGGCCTGGCGCAGGCCATCCGCGGGGCGCTGGACGAAGCCGGCTGTGCCCCCGAGGAGATCGACGTGGTCTTCGCCGACGCCCTCGGCGTACCGGAGGCGGACCGTGCCGAGGCGCTGGCGATCGCCGACGCCCTCGGCGCGCACGGCAGGCGGGTGCCGGTCACCGCCCCGAAGACCGGCATCGGCCGCGGCTACTGCGCGGCGCCCGTGCTGGACGCCGCGGCGGCGGTGCTCGCGATGGAGCACGGTCTGATCCCGCCCACCCCCAATGTTTTCGACGTCTGCCATGACCTCGATCTGGTGACCGGACGCGCCCGTGCCGCCGAGCCGCGCACGGCGCTGGTCCTCAGCCGGGGGCTCATGGGCTCCAACTCGGCGCTGGTGCTGCGGCACGGCGCCGTCGACGCCTCGTAGCTAGCGGGGCGCCCCGGAACAAAGGAGAGGAACCGCATGAGTGACCGCATCACCGTGGAAGAACTGGCCGAGCTGATGAAGAAGGCCGCGGGAGTCACCGTCGCCCCACAGGAACTGGAGCAGCAGCGCGACTCCGGCTTCGACGGCCTCGGCATCGACTCGCTGGGCCTGCTGGGCATCGTGGGCGAGTTGGAGAACCGGTACGGCGCGCCGATGCCTCCCGACGCGGAGCGCTGCAAGACCCCGCGGCAGTTCCTCGATCTCGTCAACGGCGCCCTGCCGGCAGGAGCGTGACATGGCCGGACACACGCAGAACGAGATCACCGTCGCCGCTCCGCTGGACCTGGTCTGGGACATGACCAACGACCTCGAGAACTGGACGCAGCTGTTCAGCGAGTACGCGTCCGTCGAGGTCCTGTCGCGGGAGGGGAACAAGACCACCTTCCGGCTGACCATGCACCCGGACGAGAACGGCACCGTGTGGAGCTGGGTCTCGGAACGGGAGCCGGACCGCGACACGCTCAGCGTCAAGGCCCGCCGTGTGGAGACCGGGCCCTTCGCCCACATGGACATCCGGTGGCAGTACGAGGAGGTGCCGGGCGGCACCCGGATGGTGTGGACGCAGGACTTCGAGATGAAGCCGGACGCACCGGTCGACGACGCCTGGATGACGGACAACATCAACCGGAACTCCAAGACCCAGATGGCCCTGATCCGGGACCGTCTCGAAAAGGCCGCCGCGGAACGCGGTCACGTGCCGACGCTGACCGACTGAGCGGGACGGAGGACGGGATCATGCACCAAGCCCTGATCGTCGCCCGGATGTCTCCGGGGTCGGCCCCGGACATCGCCAAACTGTTCGAGGAGTCGGACCGGGGGGAACTCCCGCACCTCGTGGGCGTCTCCCGGCGCAGTCTCTTCGAGTTCGGTGACGTGTACCTGCATCTCATCGAGTCCGAGCGGGATCCCGGGCCCGCCATCGCCAAGATGGCCGGACACCCCGAGTTCCGCGACATCAGCGAGCGGTTGTCGGCGTACGTCACGGCGTACGACCCCTCGACCTGGCGTTCGCCTAAGGACGCGATGGCGCACTGCTTCTACCGCTGGGAGCGGGACTCCACCGGCTGAACCGGCCTCCCCTCCCCCGGCCACCGGTCGCCGGGCCCGCGAGTGTCTCGGGCCCGGCGACCGGTCTGCGGTGGGATTCCGCGGTGGGACGCGCTCCGGGGTGATCAGCCGGGGACGACGCAGTCGAACGCGTGCAGGTAGGGGTTGACCGGGCTGACGTCCTCGATGACCAGGCCGGCGTCGGTGAGCCGGGCGGCCATGCTCTCGGTGGTGTGCTTCGCCCCGCCCACGTTGAGGAGCAGCAGCAGGTCCATGGCGGTGCTGAACCGCATGGAAGGCGTGTCGTCGACCAGGTTCTCGACGACCACGATCCGCGTCTGCGGTCCGCCCGCCTCGATGACGTTGCGCAGGGTCCGGGCGGTGCTCTCGTCGTCCCACTCGAGGATGTTCTTGATGATGTAGGTGTCGGCCCTGACCGGGACGGCCACGCGGACGTCGCCGGGGACGATGCGTACGCGGTCCGCGAGGTCGCCTGAGCCGCGCAGCCGTGGCACGGCGTTCTCGACGACGCGGGGCAGGTCGAGCAGGGAGCCGTGCATGGCGGGGTACTTGTCCAGCAGGCTCGCCACCACGTGGCCCTGGCCGCCGCCGATGTCGGCGACCGACGCGCTGCCGGACAGGTCCAGGAACGCCGCGACGTCCCGCGCAGACTGCTCGCTGGAGGTCGTCATGGCACGGTTGAAGACCGCGGCCGACTCGGGGGCGTCCTCGTTGAGGTACGCGAAGAACTCCTTGCCGTACAGGTCCTGGACGACGTTGCGGCCGGTGCGCATCGCCTCGTCCAGCTTCGGCCACACGTCCCAGGTCCACGGTTCGGTGCACCACAGCGTGATGTCACGCAGGCTGTGCGGGTCGTCCTCGCGCAGCAGCCGGGACATCTCGGTGTGCGTGAACGTCCCGTCCTGCTGCTCGGCGAAGACGCCGTAGCAGGACAGGGCCCTCAGCAGCCGTCGCGTGGGCCGGGGTTCGGTCTTCACCGCGGCCGCGAGGTCCTCCACGGTCATGGGGCCGTCGCCGAGCGCGTCGGCGACCCCCAGCCGGGCGGCCGCGCGGAGGGCGGCGGCACACGCCGCCCCGAACACGAGCTCCCTGAGCCGCATGGGCGGCGGTGGGGTGGTCTGAGCGGTCGTCATGTGCCGCCTTCCTTCCTTCTTGGCCTTCTCGGGTCCACGGGTCGTCACGGCCGGTCGGTCAGCACAGGCCCTGGGGCTTCGACGCCCCGCAACGGTTGCCTTCGAAGACGTTGTTCGTGGCGGTGTCCGTGTTGACGAGGTCGGCCGGGGCGTTGCCCGCCAGCTCGTTGTCGCTGATGCGGTTCCGCTCGCTGGCGGTGCCCACCATGCTCTTGAACAGGACGATGCCGCCCGAGAGCGGGGAGGTGCCGACGTTGTCCGTGATCAGGTTCCGGGTCACCAGGGTGTCCTCGGCGCCGGTCAGGACGATGCCCGAGCCCTGAAGGGCGGCCAGCCGGGCGGTCTTCGGGCAGGACTTGTTGTTGCGCGTGATGCGGTTGTCCCGCACGGCCAGGTTCCCGGCCCGCGGCTTGTTCTCGTCACCGACGACGAACACCCCGGCGCAGTTGCCGGTGAGGTAGTTGTCCTCGACGACGAGATTCCGCAGGCGCCGGACGGTGACGCCGATGCGGTTGCCCTCCAGTCGGTTGCCTTCGACCACCGTGCCTTCGGTGTCCTCGGCGCCCCGCTCCTTGCTGATGGTGTTGGCGAGGAACAGGCCCGCGTCGCCGTTGTCCCGGGCGGTGTTCCCCCGGAACACCGCCCGGACCGACTCCTCCTGGGCGATGCCCCACACGCCGTTGTTCACGGCCGTCACGTTCCGCACGGTCAGCCCGTCCGCCTCGGTGGCGAACACTCCGGACCTGGCGAAGCCGGACACGGTCAGGGAGGCGACGGTGACGCCCTCGACGTTGCGGTCCTCCGTCCCGGCCACACAGATGCCGTTGCCTGCCTCGGCGCAGCTGTTGGCGGCCTTGTCCGTGCCCGGTGCGATCACCGTGTGGCGGCCCACGCCGCGCAGGGTCAGCCCGGGCGTGCTCACCTTGACGCTCTCGTGGTACGTGCCGGGGGTGACGAGGACGGTGTCGCCGGGTCCGGCGGCGTCCACCGCCTGCTGGATCGATTCGCCCGGGCGGACCACGTGGGTCGTGTGACCGACGGCCGGCGGAGCGGCCCCGAGCACCGCCCCGACGACCGTTACGGAGCACGCCAGGCGCAGAATATGGCATTTCGTCATATTCTGGACATTACGTCCGGGGTCCCGCGGACGGGCCGGATGAGCCATCCGGCGGCGTGTCACACCGGCAAGCCCCACCTCCGGGACCGCACCGCGCCTCTGACGACGCGTCAGTTCTGCGGACGGGACAGCCGGACCATGTTCCAGGACATGGGCTCGAGGTCCGCGCGCAGGACTCCCCCGGTGACGCGGGTGCCGGTCACGGCGCGTGCGGGACGACACGGTCGGGCCGGTCGGCGGTGTTGGTGGCTTCCGGGTCTTCGTCGGCCAGGACCAGGTGCTCCACGAGGGTGTGGGCGTCGACCCCGCGCAGGTCGATCTCCAGCGGCAGGACGTCGGTCTGGCTGCGGTTCACGGCGAAGACGGTGACGTCGCCGCTCTCGTCGTCGATCACGGCGGTGGCGTGCAGCAGCGGCACCTCGCCGAACCTCGCCGTGGCGTACGTGGGGCTGTCCACCTCGACGCGCAGCACCCGGCCGCGGCCGTACCGGGATGGGCACGTTCACGGCCTTTCGGACGGATGTCCCGGCATGCCGGGACAGCGAGGAGTGCGGAGCGGAGGGCGGGCGGGAGGCGGCGTCCGGACCGGGACGTGTGGACCCGTCTCCGTACGCGGACGTCGGCACTCGTATGACGAGATCGCGGTTGCGACGGTGGTCGCGTCCGCGGTCGGCGTGTGAAGGTGCTTCAGCGCACACGTCACCCGCCGTCAGCGTTGGCTGAAAACTTCCGCGGGTGGCCTGACCGATTTCCAGGCCTCTGCTCAGACATGTCGCTTATTTCCGCCTGAGGAAACCGGTTGACTGAAACTTTCGCGAACGTTAGGTTGCACCGCCAGACAGTGTCAAGAGGCCGGGAACAAGCCATCTCCGGTCATACGAAGAGAGAGGGGGCCCCGGTGCCGGAACAGCCCGTGCGGGCCAGGCTGGTGGACGTCGCCCGGGAGGCGGGGGTCTCCAAGGCCACCGTGTCCAAGGTGCTCAACGGTCGGGAGGACCTGTCCGTACGGCCGGAGACCCGGCGGCGCGTGCACGAGGCCGCCACCGCGCTCGGCTACCGCCCCCACTCCGGCGCGCGGGCCCTGGCGGGCGCCAGCACGCACGCCTTCGCCCTGCTGGTGCCCGCCCTCGCCAACCCCACCTACGTCACCATCGCCCGCGGCGCCTACCGGCGGGCGCGCGAGCTGGGCTATCTCTCCCTGCTCGCCGAGGACTTCGAGGGGCAGGAGGCCGACGAGTCCTTCAACGACCTGGTGCAGGAGGGCCGGGTCGACGGACTGCTGATCGCCTCGGCCCGTCCCGGACACCCCCTGCTGGACGTTTTGAGCCGCAGCCCGATCCCGCATGTCTTCCTCAACCGGTCGGTCGAGGGCTCCGGACGGAACGTCACCATGGACGTGGCCCGGTCCAGCGTCACCGCCCTCGACCATCTGCACGGGCTGGGCCACCGGGCGATCGGACATGTCGCGGGCCCGTCCGGCATCACTCCCAGTGATGCCCGCAAGCACGCGTTCCTGCGGCACGCCGACGCGCTGGGGCTCTTGGCCGCCCCGGTCGCGTCCGGGGACTTCACCGAGGACGGCGGCGTGAGAGCGGCCCTGGAACTGCTCCGCCCCCACGCCGGCACCCGCCCGCCGGTCACCGCCCTCTACACCAGCTCGCTCGCGCAGGCGATAGGAGCGATGGCGGCGGTCCGTGGACTCGGCCTGCGCATCCCCGAGGACATCTCCATCGTCGGCAACGACGACCTGCCCGTCGCCGCCCACCTCTCCCCGCCGCTGACGACCGTGGCGATGCCCCTGTACGAACTGGGCACCGCGGCCGTGGACGCCCTGGTGGCCGCCATCCAGGGGGCGCCCGTGGGGGACGTCCTGGTGCCCACCGGGCCGCGTCTGGTCCGGCGCGGCTCCACCGCGAGACCCGGAGGAACGCCATGACAGCACCCGGGCCGGCCCGCTTCGCGGGCCGTACGGCCCTGCTCACCGCGGCCGCCTCCGGGATCGGAGCGGCCACCGCCCACCGCCTGGCCGCGGAGGGAGCGTCGGTCCTCGTCACCGACGTGGACGGCGAGGGCGCCCACCGGGTGGCCGAGGAGATCCGCGCCGAGCAGGGACACGCCCGGGCCCGCCGGCTCGACGCCACCTCGCCCGAGGAGTGGACCGCGGCCGTCGAGGAGGTGGCGTCCTGGACCGGACGCCTCGACGTCCTGCACCTCAACGCCGGCCGGAACCTGCCCGGCCCGGCCCACGAGCTGGACGACGCCGCCTGGCACGACCAGCTGCGGCTCTCCCTCGACTCGGTGTTCTACGGCGTCCGGGCCACGGTGCCGCTGCTCAGAGCCGCCCGGGGGTCGGTGGTGGTGACCTCGTCCGTGCACGCCGCCCTCGGCTTCCGCGGCTTCCCCGCGTACGCGGCGGCCAAGGGCGGGATCGGCGCCCTGGTGCGCCAGCTCGCCGTCGAGTACGGCGGGGAGATCCGGTTCAACGCCGTCCTGCCCGGAGCCGTCGTCACCGCCCTGTGGGCGGACACCCCGCCGGAGTACAAGGCCCTGACCATCGGGCGGACACCGGTCGGCAGGCTCGGTTCCCCCGAGGACATCGCGGCCGCGGTGGCCTTCTTCGCCTCCGACGACGCCTCCTTCATCACCGGCCAGAACCTGCTCGTGGACGGCGGCCGCGGCATCAGCTCCCAGGAGTAGGCCGCCCGGCACTCCCCCACGCGTTCCCCTCCCGCCCCCTCCCCCGCGACACCATCACCGTCGGCCTCCGGGCCGTGCACCAGGACCGGAGGTCCACACCATGAAGATCACTGGGTACGAACTCTTTCTCGTCGAGCCGCGCTGGGTCTTCCTGCGCGTCGACACCGACGAGGGCATCTCCGGCTGGGGCGAGCCCATCGTCGAGGGCAAGGCACACACCGTCGCCCGCTGCGTGGAGGAGATGTTCGACCACCTCGTGGGGCAGGACCCGGCCCGCATCGAGGAGCACTGGCAGGTGCTCGCCAAGAGCGGCTTCTACCGCGGCGGCCCGGTTCTCAGCAGTGCCCTCGCCGGCATCGACCAGGCCCTGTGGGACATCGCGGGCAAGACCCACGGCGTCCCGGTGCACCAACTCCTCGGCGGCCATGTCCGCGACCGGGTGCGCATCTACGGCTGGGTGGGCGGCGAAACCCCCCAGGAGATAGGCGAGTCGGCGGCCGAGCAGGTCGCCAAGGGGCTGACCGCGGTCAAGCTGAACCCCTGCGGTCAGCTGGAACCGCTCGACACGCCCGCCGCGATCAACGCCATCGTGGAGCAGGTGGCCGCGGTGCGCGAGGCGATCGGCCCGGACCGCGACCTCGCGCTGGACTTCCACGGCCGCTTCAGCGGGGCGATGTCCCGTCGCGTCCTGCCGCTGCTGGAGCCCCTGCTGCCGATGTTCGTCGAGGAACCCGTGCTGCCGGAGTTCACCCGGGACCTCGGCGCCGTGGTGCGCTCCACCTCGATCCCCATCGCCACCGGTGAACGGCTCTACTCCCGCTGGGACTTCCGTTCCGTGCTGGCGGACGGCATCGCCGTGGCGCAGCCGGACATCAGCCACGCCGGAGGCATCTCGGAGACCCGGCGCATCGCGGCGATGGCGGAGACGTACGACGTCCTGGTCGCCCCGCACTGCCCGCTCGGCCCGATCGCCCTGGCCGCAAGTCTCCAACTGGACTTCGCCGCCCCCAACTTCCTCATCCAGGAGCAGGCGCTCGGCATCGGGTACGGCGACAGCAGCGGGCTGCTGGACTACCTCGTCGACACCGAGCCCTTCACCTTCCGCGACGGCTACATCGACCGCCTGACCGCTCCCGGACTGGGCATCACCATCGACGAGGACGCGGTCCGCGCGGCCGCCGAACGCGGACACCGCTGGCGCAACCCCGTCTGGCGCAACACCGACGGCTCACTGGCCTCCTGGTAGCAGCGGCGCCTGCCCACCGGGAGGGCCGCTGGAGCGCCGCGGGCCTGTCGCGGGCCTGTCGCGGGAGTACTGCTCGCCCCCCTTCCGCGGTTTCGCGGCCCCCGGCGCACCCTGCCGGACGCGTCGAGGAGACGGCCGCGCGGTTCAAGCGCGACCGGACCGGCCTGCCACTCACCCCGAGGCGGTCCGGGAGCCGGCCTCCCTGGCGAGCCGGCCTTCGCCGGCAGGCCGACGAAAGAAGGGCCCGCGGTGCGCCGCGGGCCCTGACCCGCGTCACGCCTCCCGTACCGGCGCCCGTCGGCGAGCCGGACAGCGGGCGGCCGAACCGGTGCCGTTCCGTGGCGCGTCGGGCGGCCAGGGCCGGCGCCGCCTGGGCCGGCGACGGACGCCTGGGGCAGGTCGATCACGGCCCCGGGGCCGGGTGCGCGGCGCCGCGCCACGTGACCTGCGGGCATCGGTGGCATCGGTGCGGTCGTCGTCGCGATCGCGCTGAGCGTCGCGCGTGTAAAGCGGATGTGACCAAACCGTTGACGCAGGTAGGCCCCCCACTTATCTTCTGACCGAATTCACGAACCACGTTCGAAATCACGGACAGGGACGGTCCCGCGCATGCCGCAGATGTCAGAGCAGTCCCCCGCCATACCCCCCGCCAGACGCCGCAGATCCCTGCTCCTGTGCGTGCTCGCCGTCCTGATCGCCATGGTGTCGGCGACGACCCCGGCCACCGCCGCCGAGGGCCGCCCGTACACCAACCCGATCAAGTCGACCAAGGGCGCCGACCCCTGGCTCGAGTACTACGACGGCAACTACTACCTGGTCACCACGTCCTTCACCGGCGTCCTGACCATGCGGAAGTCGCCGACCCTCGCCGGACTCTCCACGGCCCCCAGCGTCCAGGTCTGGAGCGACACCACCGCCACCCGCAACACCAACATCTGGGCGCCCGAGCTGCACTTCCTCGACGGCCGCTGGTACCTGTACTACTCCGCCGGACAGAGCGGCGTCGCCTGCTGCGACTCCCAGCGCACCCATGTCCTGGAGAGCGCGGGCACCGACCCGATGGGCCCGTACACCTACAAGAACCAGCTCAGCGGCTCCAACCTCACCCCCGGCGGCTGGCTCATCGACGCCACCGTCCTGAAGGCGAACAACAGCCTGTACATGATCGGCAGCGGCTTCATCAACGGCAGCACGCAGAGCCTGGTCATCGCGCCGATGAGCAACCCGTACACACTGGCGAGCAGCACCTTCACGATCATCTCCAGCCCCACCGCGAGCTGGGAGACCTCGGGCGGCGCGGTCAACGAGGGACCGGAACCGCTCTACCACGGCGGCCGCACCTTCCTCACCTTCTCCGCCAGTGCCTGCGGGACCGCGGACTACAAGCTGGGCCAGCTGGAACTGACCGGCACCGACCCGCTGAACCCGGCCTCCTGGACGAAGAAGTCCACGCCGGTCTTCCAGCGCAACGACGCGGCAGGCGTCTACGGTCCCGGCCACAACGGCTTCTTCAGCTCGCCGGACGGCACCGAGAACTGGATCGTCTACCACGCCAACAACTCCGCGGCCGGCGGCTGCGGCAACGCCCGTACGACGCGGGCGCAGAAGTTCACCTGGAACGCGGACGGCACGCCGAACTTCGGCACCCCGGTCGCGCTCGGCACGACACTGCCCGGCCCCGCGGGCGAGACGGCGGCGACCCCGACCGCGTACACCCTGGTGAACCGCAACAGCGGCAAGTGCCTGGACGTCGAGGGCGGCAACACCGCGGACGGCACGAACATCTTCCAGTGGAGCTGCACCGGCGGCGCCAACCAGAAGTGGCGCGTCGAGGACCTCGGCAACGACACCAGCCGGCTGGTCAACGTCGCGACCGGCAAGGTCATGGACACCACGAGCTGCGCGACGGCCGACGGCACGGACATCAGGCAGTGGTCCTGGCTGAACAACAACTGCCAGAAGTTCCGCCTCGTCCACACGACCACCGGTGACTACGTGCGGATCGTCAACGAGAACAGCGGGAAGGTCGCCGACGTCGCGAACTGCGGCACCGCGAACGGGACCGACGTACGGCTGTGGACCTGGCTGAACAACGACTGCCAGCAGTGGCGGCTCGTGCCCACGACCTGACCTGCCTCCCCGCCCCGCACCCCGTGATCAGGAGAGACCTCTTGAGACGCGACGCCGTACGCCTGCTCCTGGCCGGGCCGGCCGCCCTCGCGGCCTGTCTGGCCGGCCCGGGCCCCGCCGCGCAGGCCGCCGTGCCCGCGTACGACCGCATCGTGTGAGTCGGTCGAGGGTGCGCAGGAGTTCGGGGCACCGGTTGTGGGTGATGACGACGACGGTGGTGCGCGGGTCGGTCATGCGGCGACTCCCGGGGCGCCGTCCAGCAGGCGGGCGGCGTGTTCGACCTGCGGGGGCAGGGTCCTGCGGGCGTGCAGTGCGGTGGGCAGGCGGACCAGCGCCTCGCGCAGGGCGCGCCGGGCCTGGCCGTCGTGGCCGGCGTCGGCGGCCAGGTCGCGGGTGCGGGCCAGCGCGTAACGGCAGGGGGCGGCGCAGCCAGGCGGTGAGGAGTTCGTTGCGGCGCATGACGGCCCGGCGGTGGACGCGGGGCGCCGGGTCCGGGTGGTGGGGGCGATCACGTCCGGGCTGTGGCTGACGCCCCAGCCGCGGGCGGCGAGGTCGTAGGCGAGCAGGGTCTCCTCGCCGCCGATGAGCAGGATCCGGTGGAAGCCGCCCGCGTCGAGGTAGGCGCTGCGGCGGACGACGCAGGCGCAGGCGAGGAAGCCGAGGACCAGGGTGCCGGGGAGGTCGGCGGCCTGGCCGAGCGGGGAGTCGGCGAGCACCTCGTTGAGCGGGTCGGGGGCCCCGGCGGGGCCGACGAGGGTGCGGGCGGCGAGCAGTCCGAGCCTCGGGTGCCCGTCGAACAGGCCGGCCGCCCGGCTCAGCGCGCCCGGCGCCCACCACGAGTCGTCGTCGCTGAACGCCACGTACGGGGTGTCGAGGGCGCGGACGCCGTGCGTGCGGGCGAGGGCTCCGCGGTTGAACAGCAGGGCCAGCACGCGGACGTCGGGGAAGTCGCGGGCGACCATGGTGCGGGTGTCGTCCGTGGAGGCGTTGTCGACGACGACAACCGGGGGGCGTTCGGGGAGGGCGCCAAGACGGCCGAGCGTCTCGGCGAGGCCGGCCGAGCGGTTTCGGGTGGCGATGACGACGCCGACGGGGGCCTGGGTCATGGTCAAGGGGTGCCTCGTAGCTCGTGGACGGCGGTGAGTACGTCGTCCGGGCGGATGCGCAGCAGGGCGGGGTCGGGTGTGCCGGCGTGCGGGTCGCCCTCCGGGCCGGGATGCCACAGGGCGCGGTGGCGCGGGTGCGCGGGCGGGCCCCAACGGCTCGGCGGGACCGGGCCGAAGAGGGTGACGGACGGGGTGGCGTGGGCGACCGCGAGGTGGGCGATGCCGGTGTCGCCGCTGACCACGGCGCGGGCGTCGGCGACCAGCGCGGAGAGCCGGTCGAAGGGAAGGCCGCCGCCGAAGACGTCCGTGTCGGGCACATCGGCGCGCTTGGCGAGGTCGGCCACCAGGTCGCCCTCGTCCGCTCCCCCGGTGACCACCACCCGCTGCCCGCGCTCGCGCAGCGCCTGGGCGACCTCCGCGTAACGCTCCGTGGGCCAGCAGCGGGAGGGTGCGCCCGCACCGGGGTGCAGGACGACGGCACCCGGAGCCGGGGACGGCCCCGGCGGACGCGGCAGCCGCAGGTCGGCGGAGTCGGCGTCGATGCCGTACCACCGCACCAGCCGGCACCAGCGGTCCCGCTCGTGCTCCTGGGGGAACCACCGCGGGCCGTCGACCTCGGGCGTCTCGGGGTGCGCGAAGGCCAGCAGCCTCGGCGGGCGCAGCTCCATCAGCAGACGGTGGCTGGGGGGGCCGTTGCCGTGCAGGTCGACCGCGATGTCGGGGGGCGGCCCGGTCCAGTCGATGCGGTGGGGGACGGCCCTGCCGGGTGCCGACGCGGGCAGTAGCCGGTCGACGACACCGTTGGCCGACGCGACCGGCCCCAGTTCGGCGGGCGCTGCCAGCACGAGTTCGTGACCCGGAAAGCCGCACCGCAGCGCGCGCAGTGCGGGCACCCCGGCGAGGAGGTCCCCGAGCCCGAGGGCACGCAGCACGAGAAGACGAGAACGCGAGGCGGTCACGCGGCACCCCCCATCACACACAACCCCCACCACACCGACCGCCAGGCAAGCACGGCCGACACCAGCTCACGCCCGGAAGAGCCCCGGCG
>NZ_JBVIPA010000008.1:0-58300 GCF_055578365.1 Streptomyces sp. NPDC033131 | reverse complement strand
GCGCCGCACGGACAACGCCGACACACCGGCCAGCAGGTCACCGAGGCCGACACCACGCAGCACGAGAAGACGAGAACGCGAGACGGTCACGCGGCACCCCCCATCACACACAACCCCCACCACACCGACCGCCAGGCAAGCACGGCCGACACCAGCTCACGCCCGGAAGAGCCCCGGCGCCGCACGGACAACGCCGACACACCGGCCAGCAGGTCACCGAGGCCGACACCACGCAGCACGAGAAGACGAGAACGCGAGACGGTCACGCGGCACCTCCGATCACGCGGGACCCGGAGCACACCGGCCGCCACGCACCGGGCGGAGCGTCACCGGGACCAGGGGCACGCAGGGCGAGGAGGTGGGGCCGCGGGGTCCTCGGCTTGCGCCTCCTGGCCGTCATCGCCGCACACTCGCCGCGCGGGCCATCAGGGTCGTCGAGGAGCGGCCGTCGAGGTAGGGCAGCAGGACCGCCTGGCCGCCCCACTCCTCCAGCAGCGTGGCCTCGGGGAGTTCGGCGCCTGCGTAGTCGCCGCCCTTGACCCAGACGTGCGGGCGGAGTTCGGCGAGGAGGCGTTCGGGGGTGTCCTCGTCGAAGACGGCGACCGCGTCCACGCAGGCCAGCGCGCGCAGGACGCGGACGCGGTCGGCGAGCGGGTTGACCGGACGGCCCTCGCCCTTGCGCCGCCGCACCGAGGCGTCCGAGTTGACGCAGACGACCAGACAGTCGCCGAGCCGCCGGGCGGCCTGGAGCAGTCCGACGTGGCCGGCGTGCAGGAGGTCGAAGCAGCCGCCCGCGGCGACGACGGTGCCGTGCCCGGCGCGCACGCGGGCGGCCAGGGCGAACGGGTCGTCCGGATCGCCTTCCACGGCCGGGGACCTGGTCTCCTCGCACGCCAGCGCTGCCGCACCGCCGACGCCGACGAAGTCGCTCGCGGCGGCCACCGCGCCCTCGACCGCCTCGCCGACCAGCGCGCCGTTCGCGAGCAGCCCGGCCGCCGTGGCCGCGAACCGGTCGCCCGCACCGCACGGGTCGCCGGCGTGCGTGGTGGGTGCGGGGACGAGCAGCGGGTGCTCCCCGTACGACAGGAGAGCGCCGCGCGCGCCGAGGGTCACCGCGACGGCGGCGACCTGCCAGTCCCGGACGAGCGCGGCGGCGCCGCGGGCGGCGACACGCAGGTCGCTGTCCGGTGTGCGACTCTCCCCGGACAGCGCGTACGCCTCCTTCTCCGACGGCGAGACCAGCCGGGTGCCGGGCACCGGCGGGGCTCCGCGCGGGTGCGGATCCCACACCAGCGGAGGGCGCTCGGCGAGGACGTCACGCAGGGCGTCGGCGGCGCCGCGGCCGTAGTCGGAGACCAGAACGGAAGGTGCCCGGCGGATCGCCCGGCGAGCCTGGTCGGTAGCCTCGCGTACCCGTCCGTCGCCCCGGTCCAGGCGGACCAGGGGGCGGCCCTGGGCGAGGACGCGGGTCTTCTCGGACAGCGGGCCGGTCAGCGGGAGCGGGATCAGCGTCAGCCACGGTTCGAGCAGGTGCCGCAGATCCCGGCCGGCGGGGTCGTCGCCCAACCCGGTGACGAGGGTGACGTCGTGACCGTCGCGGGCGGCGAGGTAGGCGGCGAGGGCGGCGCCGCCCGGCCGTACGCGCTGCCCGCAGTCGGTGACGACCGGCACGGGCGCGTCGGGCGCGAGCCGCTCGGCGTGACCGGTGACGTCCCGGTCGAGCAGCGCGTCGCCGACCACCAGCAGCGGGGCCCGGCGGCGCCCGCCGCGCGCGCCGCCCGGCCCGCCGTGGCCGCCCGTCATGCCGTCCCCCGCTCCACCGCCGCGTCGAACGCCGCGCACACCATGTGCACCGCGACCAGGTGGAGTTCCTGGACCGTCGCGGCGGACGCGGCCGTCACGCACAGGGATTCGTCGCTGCCCGCCATGAGGGGGTTGGGGGCCGGGCCGGTCAGCGCCCACACGTGCAGGCCCGCCGAGCGTGCCGCGTCCGCGGCGGACAGCAGGTTGGCGCTGGCGCCGCTGGTGGACAGCAGCATCAGGACGTCGCCCGGCCGGCCGTGGGCGCGGACCTGGCGGGCGAACACCTGGTCGACGCCGTAGTCGTTGGCGATGGCGGTCGTGCTGGAGGTGTCGGCGTGCAGGGCGATCGCGGAGAACGCCGGCCGGTCGTCGCGGTAGCGGCCGACGAGTTCGGCGGTGAGGTGCTGGGCCTGGGCGGCGCTGCCGCCGTTGCCCGCGGCCAGTAGCCTGCCGCCCCCGGTGAGGACGGCGGCCAGGCGTTCGCCCCAGCGGTCGATGGTGTGGGCCGAGGCGCGGATCGCGCCCAGGGCGTCCTGGAGTTCGTCGCAGTGGGCGACGGTGGGCGGGTGCAGGGTCATCAGGCCACCTCCCTCGGCTGTGCTTGTCCGACCGCCACCTGGCGGTAGACCTGTTCGACACCGTCGGCGACCCGCTGCCAGGTGTAGTGGGCGAGGACGCGGGCCCGGCCGGCGCGGCCGTAGCGGCGGCGGGTGCCGTCCTCGGCGAGCAGGTCGCGTACGGCGGTGGCGATCGCCTCGGGGTCGCCGGGCGGCACCAGCCGGCCGGTGCCGCCGTCGTCGACGCTGTCCCGGTGGCCGCCGACGTCGGTGGCGACGACGGGTACACCGCACGCCATCGCTTCCAGCGGCACGATGCCGAACGGCTCGTACACGGGGGTGCACAGGACGAGGTCGGCGCTGCGCATCAGGGCGGGCATGTCGGCCGGGTCGACCGCGCCGAGCAGCCGCACCCGGTCGGCGACGCCGGTGTGCCGCGCGAGCCGGCTCAGTCGTTCCGCCTCGGGGTCGGCGTCCAGCAGGCCGGGCGCGGGGCCGCCCGCGATGAGGAGTTCGGTGTCGGGGGTCTTTGCCAGTGCGAGGATCGCCTGGTCGTAGCCCTTGCGGCGGACCAGCCTGCCGCAGGCGAGCAGTCGGTGCCGCTGCTGCCGGGCGGGGGCGGTGGCCGGGTCCACGCCGGGGTGGAAGTGCTCGACGTCCACCCCGCAGGGCACGACGGACGCCTGTCGGGTCGGCACGCCGAGGGCCGCCAGTTCGTCCACCTCGTCGGTACAGGTGGCCAGGACGCGTTCGCAGGTGCGGCCGGTCTGCCGCTCGATGCCGATGCGTTCGTACGGGCTGGTGTCGCGCCTGCCCTGGTGGCGCCGCTTGACGGTGCCCAGGGCGTGGAAGGTCTGCACGACCGGGGCGCCGTGGGCGGCCGCGCCGGTCTGGGCGGCCATGCCGGACATCCAGAAGTGGGCGTGCACCACGTCGGGCCGCTCCCGG
Organism: Streptomyces sp. NPDC033131; assembly: GCF_055578365.1. NCBI lineage: Bacteria > Bacillati > Actinomycetota > Actinomycetes > Kitasatosporales > Streptomycetaceae > Streptomyces > Streptomyces sp. NPDC033131. Next base: position 54,992 of record NZ_JBVIPA010000008.1, on the reverse strand, counting down.
GCCCAGGCGCGGGCCAGATGGGAGCCGAAGGCCGGCATGTGGGGGAACAGCTCGTCCTTGGGGACGGCCTCGGGCGGTCCGGCCGGAACGTGCTCGACGACGGCTCCGCCGGGCAGCGGAACCCGGTCGGGCAGGTCGGTGCTGTCGCGGCGGGTGTAGACCGTGACATCGTGGCCGCGACGCGCCAGTTCCTCACTGAGGCGGGCCACGTACACGTTCTGGCCCCCGGCGTCGACACCGCCGAGCGCGGCGAGCGGGCTCGCGTGCTCGGACACCATGGCGATCCTCATCGGGTCACCTCCTTCAGGAGCCGCTCCCAGTCGTCCAGGAAGCGGGACAGCCCGTAGCGGGTGAGCGCCGCCGCCCGCGCGCCCTCACCGATCAGGCGGGCGTGCAGGGGGTCGGCCACGAAGCCCCGTACGGCCTCGGTCAGTACGTCGATCCGGTTGGACACCACTCCGGCGCCGTCGGGCACGGCCTCGGCGACCTCCGTGGTGGCCAGAGCGACAACGGGCATGCCCAGGTGCATCGCCTCCAGCAGCGACAGTCCGAGGGAGGTCCAGCGGACGGGGTGGACGTAGACGCGTCGCCGCGCCATCGCCGCGTGCAGGTCGGCCTGCACGAGTTCGTGGGACCGGCAGCGGCCGGGCGGCAGGCCGAGGTGGGCGGCGAGCCCTTCGGTGCGCATGCCGAAGACGTCCAGCGGGGCGGCGTCGGCGAAGGCGGGCAGCAGGTCGGTTCCGGTGGTACGGCCGCGCCGCACCGGTTCGTTGACGACGACGGCCGCGCGGTCCAGTTCGCCGGTCCACCGGTGCCCGGGGTCGACGATGCCGTGCTCGATGACGGTGGCCCAGGTGGCACCCGCGTCCCACATCAGCCGGTTGAAGTGGGTGACGTGGACCAGGGTGACGCCGGGGATGCCGGCGGCCGGGTGGCGCGTGTCGGGCACGTCCCCGTGCGGGGCGTTGTGCTCCAGGTACACCAGGGGCGGGCGGCGGCCCAGCCACTGGTCGACGAGGGCGAGTTCGTGCGGGCGTTGCAGCACGACGGCGTCGACGTCGGCGTCCCGCAGCCGCTCCGGTGGCATCTCGACGACGGAGTCGGGCCAGTCGAAGGTGCGGGCGCGGCCGAGGCCGTCCGGTCCTCGGTCGGGGGTGACGGGGACGAGGTAGGTGTGCGGTCCCTGGACGAAGGCCGTGGTCCAGGAGCCGTGCACGTGCCAGAGCAGGATCCTCATGGCTGGCTCACCGCCTCCACCTCCACCGTCTCCGCGACGAGTTTGTCGACGGCGGCGGCCACGTCGTGTGCGGTCACGGTGTCCAGGCACGGATGCCCGGGAACGGGGCACTCCCGGGCCCTGCTGTCCGCGCAGGGCGCGTGCTGGTCGCCGAGCAGCACGTAGGGGACGCCGTAGGGCCGCCACCGCTCGGCGGGCACGACCGGCGCGAAGAGCGAGACGACGGGGGTTCCGACGGCGGCGGCGAGGTGGGCGGGCGCGGTGTTGCCGGTGACGACGGCGTCGGCGCCGGCCAGGACGCCGGCCAGTTCCGCGGCGCCGGTACGGCCGCCGAGGTCGAGCCCGTGCTCGCCGGCGACGTGAGCGGTCAGGTCGCGCTCGTCCGGGCCGCCGGTCACCACGATCCGGTGTCCGGCCGCGGCCAGTTCGCGGACCGCCTCCGCACTGCGGTCGGGACTCCAGGCGCGGGCCGGGACGCTGGCGCCGGGATGCAGGACGAGGTACGGCTCCGGGCCGGTGAGCCCAGTGGTGCGGGGCGGGGGCAGCACCCGCAGCCGTCCGTCGTCGGGTGAGGTGAATCCCGCGGCTTCGGCGAGGTCGAGCATCGCCTCCGCCTCGTGGGCGTGCGGGGCGCGGTGGTGGCGTACGTCGAGCAGGGAGCCGGGGTAGTCCTCGCTGTCCGCGGCGATGTGTGCCACCCCGGCCAGGCGCAGGAGCAGGGCGGTGGGCAGTGGGGACTGGTGGAAGGAGGTCAGGATCAGGGCCGTGTCGGCGTCGATCGTGTCGATGAGCTGCTCGACCTCGCCGCGGCCGACGGGCGGGGGATCGAGGCCCACCCAGGGCGCGTCCCAGACGAGGATGTCGTCCACGCCCGGCAGCAGCCGGGCGGCGGGTGCGCCGCGCGGCCCGCACAGCAGGGTGACGGTGTCGGCCCGGGCGGCGACGGCGCGGACGGCGGGTCCGGCGAGCAGGACGTCGCCGAAGCTGTCGAGACGGGTGACGAGAGCCTTCACCGCGGCCTCCCGCTGGTGTCGTCGGGCGGGCGGGAGCCCTGGCCGGACCGCCCCCCACCCCCGTCGTCGCGCGAGCGGGAGCCCCGGCCGGACCGCCCCCCACCCCCGTCGTCGCGCGAGCGGGAGCCCCGGCCGGACCGCCCCCCACCCCCGTCGTCGCGCGAGCGGGAGCCCTGGCCGGACCGCCCCCCACCCCCGTCGTCGCGCGAGCGGGAGCCCCGGCCGGACCGCCTCCCACCCATGTCGTCCGGCACACGGGGAGCATCGACGGACGACCTCCCACCCCCGTCGTCGGGCGGACGGCGAACCTCCACGGGCCTTCCGCCACCCATGTCGTAGGCGGCCTCGATGGGCCGTTCGTCAGCCAGGACGCGGCCTGTCGGCGGCCCGTTCAGCACGGCCCGCACGGCGGTCAGGATGTCGGGGGCGACATGGCCCGCCCTCGCCGTCTCCTGTGGCCGGGTCTCGGGCGTGGGGACGAGGATGCCGTGGGCGCCCGCCCGGCGTGCGGCCTCGACGTCGGCGCCGATGTCGCCGACGACGACGCAGTCCGAGGGTGCGGTGCAGATGCGTCCGGCCGCCCACAGGACGAGGCCCGGTTCGGGTTTGCGGCAGTGGCAGCCGTCGTCGGGGCCGTGCGGGCAGACGCCCCACACGTCGAAGGGGCCGAGCAGTTCGTCGACGCGGTGGTTGACGCGCCGGACGTCGGCGTCGGTGAGCAGTCCGCGCGCGATGCCCGACTGGTTGGTGACGACGCCGGTGCGGATGCCGTGCCGGCGCAGCAGGCCGAGCGCCTCGCGGGCGCCGTCGACGGGGCGGACGCGGGCCGGGTCGCCGTTGTAGGGAACGTCGTGGACGAGGGTGCCGTCGCGGTCGAACAGCACGGCCTGTACGCGGCTCATGCGGCCACCTCCTGCCAGGCGGGTGCGTCGCGGTGCCGCCACAGCCCGCGGAGCCGGTGCCAGGTGGCCGCGGGCGGGATGAGCACGCTGGTGGCGAGCATGGTGGTCACCTCGTACCGGGTGCGCGGTCCGGGGGCGATGCGCGCCCAGGCGAACTCGCCGGTGCCGGCGGCCCAGCCCAGTGCGGCGACCGCGGCGGCCCGGCGGTGTCCGGTGACCGCGAGGACGCACGCGGCGGCGCCGGACGCGGTGATCGCGGCGTGCCTGCGCAGCCGGCCCCGCGGGGCGATGGCCTTCTCCCACCAGTCGGGGCCGTGCAGGTGTCGCATCAGGGCGTCGTCGCCGTTGCCGCGCTGCGCGCGCAGGGACACCCAGCGGTCGGCGGGGCGCACGGGGTGGCGGGTGGTGCGGCGGCCCTGCCGGATGCGCCAGCCCGCGTCGAGTATGCGCAGGGCGAGGTCGGCGTCCTCGCGGTAGGCGCGCGGAAAGCGCTCGTCGAAGCCGCCGACCTGCTTCAGGGCGTCGGTGCGGTAGGCCATGTCGGCGGTGATCCAGCGGGCCTGCGCGAGTCCGGCGGTGCCGCGTTCCCAGTCGGTGGGCCGGCGCTCGCCGGGCAGCGGTACGGCGATCACGCCCTGCACGCCCGCGGTCCGCGGGGTCGTGTCGGCCAGGTCCTGCACCAGTTGCTCGCACCAGTGCGGGCCGACCTGGACGTCGTCGTCGAGGAAGGCGACCCAGGGCGAGGCGATGACGCGCAGTCCGGTGTTGCGGGCGGCGGCGGGCCCGCGCCCGCCGCTCGGGACGACGGTGGTGCGCTCGCGCAGGTCGCCCAGCACGCTGAGCGGGTGTTCCCACGGCCCGGGATCGGGGTCGGGCCGGTCGTCCACGAGGACGATCTCGTGCGGCTTGGGACCGGTCGCGGCGGCGAGCGCGGCCAGGCAGTCGGCGAGGGTGTCGCGCACGAGGGTGGGGATCACCACCGCGTACGCCGTGCCGACGGAGGTCGTCGGTGTCATGCGAACGCCCTCCCCCGGCGCACGACGTACGGCCCGATGGCGAGCAGGTCGACGGGCGCGGAACCGAAGCACTCCAGGGCATCACGCGGGTCGTCGACCATGGGCCGGCCGGCGGTGTTGAGGCTGGTGTTGACGACCACGGGCAGCCCGGTGCGCCGTTCGAAGGCGTGCAGCATCCGCGCCACCAGCGGTTCCCGCCGCTCCTCGACGGTCTGGATGCGGGCGGTGCCGTCGACGTGCACGACGGCCGGGATACGGTCCCGCCATTCCCGTGCGACGTCGTGCACGAAGAGCATGTACGGGCTGGGCAGCGGCCCGCTGAACAGTTCACGGGCGCGCTCGGCCAGCACCATCGGGGCGACGGGCCGGAACTCCTCGCGGCCCTTGACGTGGTTGAGCCGTTCCAGGTTCTCGGCCCGTCCCGGGTGGGCGAGCAGGGAGCGGTGCCCGAGGGCCCGCGGCCCGTACTCGCTGCGTCCCTGGAACCAGGCGACGACCCCGTCCCGGGCCAGTTCCTCGGCGACGGCCTCGGCGACGTCGTCGGGCCGCTCGTACGGTACGGCGGCCTCGTCGAGCCGGGCGCGCAGTTCCTCGTCGCTCCAGCCGCGGCCGAGGTCGGCGCCCGGCATGGGCTGCGGGGGTGCGTCCTGTGCGGCCACGTGGAGGGCTCCGCCGAGGGCGGTTCCGGCGTCTCCGGCGGCGGGCTGCACCCACACGTGCCGGTACCGCCCACGGGCGGCGATCCTGGAGTTGGCGACGCAGTTGAGGGCGACGCCTCCGGCGAGGGTGAGCGCCTGGCCGCCGGCCTCGCCGTGCAGCCAGTGGACCAGTTCGAGGAGGACCTCCTCGAGGACGGCCTGGGCGCTGGCGGCGAGGTCGGCGTGGTCCTGGGTCCAGTCCTCGCCCTTGGCGCGGGGCGGGGCCAGGGCGGCCCAGTCGACGCCGTGGGCGCGGAAACCGCCGTCGCCGGTGGCGTGGACGTGCTGCCGCAGCTGGGGCAGGAAGCGTGGTTTGCCGTAGGAGGCGAGGGCCATCACCTTGTACTCGTCGCTGCTGCGCAGGAAGCCGAGGTGTTGGGTGAGCTCTTCGTAGAGCAGGCCCAGGGAGTGGGGCAGCGCCTGGGTGGCGAGGATGTCGAGCTTGCCCTCGTGGTAGCGGCCGGCCAGGTGGGACGCGGCCTCGCCGCGGCCGTCGAGGACGAGGACGGCGCTGTCGGGGTGCGGGGAGGCGGGCCCGGCGGAGGCGGCGTGCGCGACGTGGTGCGGGACGAAGACCACCCGGTCGGCGTCGAGGCCGGGCAGGGCTTCGGCCAGGAATTCGGGGGCGCGCCGGGCGTACTCCAGACGCAGCGGGTCCCAGGGGTCGTCCAGGCCCAGGTCGCGGGCGGGCCGGGCCAGCTTCGGATCGAAGGAGTAGGTCACCGCGTCGAGTTCCTCAGGGCGTGTGCCCGCCTGTTCCAGACACCAGCGGGCGGAGAGCTCGGGCAGCTCCCACGCGGAGAACGGCAGGGGGCGCTTGCCGTGCTTGCGGCGGCTGAAGCGCTCCTCCTCGGCTGCCGCGACCGTGGTGCCGTCGACGACGAGGGCGGCGGCCGGGTCGTGGAACAGGGCGTTGATACCAAGGATGCGCATGGGGTGTGCTCCGTCCCAGGAGGCGTGTGAGGACTCCGGGCCTGCGAGTGCCTCACCCCAGTTGCCTCAAACAATTGAAGCTGACTTACGCCGAAATGAACCGACTTTTCATCTCATACGAAGCTCAGGTCACCGCGCTGTCGTCGCCGGGACCTGCCGCAGGGCCGCTCAGGCCGCTATGGAGTGCGTGAACCAGCCGATCGTGCGCCCCAGCCCCTCGCTCCAGCCGACCCTCTGCTGCCAGCCCAGCAGCTCCCGGGCCAGCCGGGTGTCGGGCCGGCGCCGGGCGGGATCGTCGGCGGGGCGCTCGACGAACCGGATCCGGGAGGAGGAGCCGGTGAGCTCGATGATCCGGCGGGCGAGCTCCAGCATGGTGATCTCCTCGGCGCCGCCGATGTTCACGGGGCCGTCGGCGCCGGACGCGGCCAGCGCGAGGACGCCGTCCACCATGTCGTCGACGTAGCACAGTGAGCGGGTCTGCCCGCCGTCGCCCGCGACGGTGAGCGGGGCGCCGTCCAGGGCCTGCGACACGAAGGCGGGGACGGCACGGCCGTCGCCGGTACGCATCCGCGGGCCGTAGGTGTTGAAGATCCGGACGATGGCGGCGTCCGTGCCGTGGACCTGGCGGTGGGCGGTGAGCAGGGCCTCGGCGAAGCGCTTGGACTCGTCGTAGACGCTGCGCGGGCCGATCGGGTTGACGTTGCCCCAGTAGCTCTCGCGCTGCGGGTGCTCCAGGGGGTCGCCGTAGACCTCGGAGGTGGAGGCGAGCACGAGACGCGCGCCGTCGGCCCGGGCCCGCTCCAGGGCGTTGCGGGTACCCGTGCTGCCGACGTCGAGGGTTTCCAGGGGCAGCCGCAGGTAGTCGACGGGCGAGGCCGGGCAGGCGAAGTGCAGCACCAGGTCGAACCGGCCGGGCAGGTCGCGCAGCGCGGAGGGGTCGGTGGCGTCGGCGCGGACGAAGCGGAAGCCGCGGCGCTGCTCCAGTTCGGCCACGTTGGCGCGGGAGCCGGTGGCCAGGTTGTCGAGGCACACGATGTCGGTGCCGTCGGCGACCAGTCGCGCGCACAGATGGGATCCCACGAATCCGGCTCCGCCGGTGACCAGCGCCCGGCGCCAGGTGTATGCGCTCACGGGCCTCTCCTCGCTCTCGCCTTCACTTGCGTGTCGGCGCGAGTAACCAGGGCGGCGGCGGCGCATGCGTGGCGGAGCGCTCGATCACCCTCCGTGCCCCGGGCCTGAACGCTCCAGTTGTTCGCCCACTCGCGCGCCCGGCCGAGCCGTATACGAACGCACTGTTCAGCGGCGCGCGGTGCCTACGATCACTGAGTGGTCACCTTCCTCCTCGAACGTACGGCACCGCTCTCCCTCGACGAGGCGTGGCGCCGCCTCACCCAGTGGCCGCGTCACGGCGACACCGTCCCGCTGACCCGCGTCACCGAGCTCACGCCGCCGCCCACGGGCGAGGGCACCCTCGTCGTGGCCCGCTCGGGACTCGGCCCGCTCGCCTTCGACGACCGGATGGAGGTCACGGTGTGGCGCCCGCCCGCGGGCGACCTGCCCGGCCTGTGCCGTCTGGACAAGCGGGGCCGGATCGTCACGGGCTGGGCCGAGATCGAGGTGCGGCCGGGTCCCGGCGGCCGTACGCGGGTGCTGTGGCGCGAGGAGCTGCGGGTGCGTCTGCTGCCCCGGGTCTTCGACCCCCTGCTGCGGGCCGCGGCACGGACGGTGTTCGGACGGACGGTCAACGAGCTGCTCAGACGACCGTGACGACCGGGCGCCCCGGCCCATCCGTCGGCAAAGACACCTGTGGGCGTGCCCGGCCGGTGCCAGAGTGAGCGTCATGACTCAGACGGACGCGAAGACCGTGGCGGTGGACGGGATCGAGGCGCTGGCCGTGGACGCCCTGCGGTGGCTTCTCGGCCAGGCGCGGGAGAGCGGGAGCGGCGGCCTCGCCTGGGCCGCGCGGCCTTCCGACGCCGGACTCGAACCCACGCTCTACAGCGGTACGGCCGGTGTCGTCCCGGTGCTTTTGGAGGCGTGGCGGCACTTCGGGGACGACGCGTACGCCGACACCGCCCTGCGCGCGGCCCGTTCTCTCGTGACCGCCGTCGACGACTGCGAGGACAGTTCCCTGTACTTCGGGCTCACCGGCATGGCGCTCGTGCTGCGGACCGTGCACGAGGAACTGGGCGACACCGCCGCCGGTGCCGCCGCCGACCGGGCTCTGGGGATCGTGCGGTCGCGGTTCGACGGCACCCGGTGGGGCGAGCTGTTCGACCTCATGGGCGGGAACGCCGGGATCGCTCTGGGCGCGCTGGCCGCAGGTGACGAGGAGTTCGCCGTGCTCGCTCTGGAGCCCTATCTGCGGACCGCCGAGCCGGTTCCGGCGGGCGTGCACTGGGAGTTCCGTACCGGCAGGGACGGGCGCATGCACCACATCTCGCACGGCACGCTGGGGATCGTGTACGCGCTGGCCACCGTCGGTGCCGCGGCGGGCCGGACGGACCTCGTCGAGCTGGCCGAGGCCGGTGCCGCGGGCGTCGTGGCCCGGGCAGAGGGCGGGCCCGAGGGGTTTCTGGTCGCCCACTCCGACCCGGCGCACCTTCCCGACCTGATCGAGCGGTACAGCTACGGCTGGTGTCACGGGCCCGCCGGCGACGCGCAGGTCTTCCGCCGGCTCCGGGACGTCCTCGACGCCCCCGCCGCCTGGTCGGCCCTCGCCGACCGCTGCTGGCACACCGTCACCCGCTCCGGTCTGCCGGAACGGCTGCGTCCCGGCTTCTGGGACAACAACGGCCGCTGCTGCGGCACGGCGGGCGTCCTGGCACTCGCCTGCGACCGCATGGCCGAGCAGGACGACGGCCACGACTTCGCCGCCGTCCTCGTCGCGGATCTGGCCGGCCGCGCGATCCGGGACGCCGACGGCGCCCGCTGGTCCAACTTCGAGCACAAGGTCACCCCGGGCGACCTCGAACCCCGCCCCGGGTGGGCGCAGGGCAACGCGGGCATCGCGCGGGAGCTGATCCGCTTCGTCCGGCTGGACCGGGGCGGCGACCTGGACTACGCGTTCGCCTGGCCCGACCAGCCGCCGGTACACCGGGGCACCCGTCAGGCCACCGACCCGATCCGCCCCGCCGGCACCGACGTCACGTCGTGATGGATGGGCGTGTGGGCGCCGGTCAGTGAGACCCCGCTGCCGCCGCGCCGGGCGGCGACGATCTCCGCGGCGATCGACAGGGCCGTCTCCTCCGGCGTGCGCGCCCCGAGGTCGAGCCCGATCGGCGACCTGAGCCGCGCCAACTCCAGTTCGGTCACGCCGGCTTCGCGCAGCCGCTCGTTGCGGTCCAGGTGGGTGCGCCGGGAGCCCATCGCGCCGACGTACGCCACCGGCAGCCGCAGCGCGAGCTTCAGCAGGGGTATGTCGAACTTGGCGTCGTGGGTCAGGACGCACAGGACCGTACGGGCGTCGACGTCGGTGCGCTCCAGGTAGGTGTGCGGCCACTCGACGACGATCTCGTCGGCCTCGGGGAAGCGGGCGCGGGTGGCGAACACGGGCCGCGCGTCGCACACGGTCACGTGGTAGTTCAGGAACCCGCCGATCCGCACGAGCGCCGACGCGAAGTCGATCGCTCCGAAGACGATCATCCGGGGCGGCGGGACGGACGACTCCACCAGCACGGTGAGCGGCGCCCCGCAGCGGGAGCCCTGCTCGCCGATCTCCAGGGTGCCGGTACGGCCGGCGTCCAGGAACGCGCCGGCCTCCGCGGCGACCGTGCGGTCCAGCTCGGGATGGGCGCCGAAGCCGCCGTCGTACGAGCCCTCGGGACGGACCAGCATCGCCCGCCCCACCAGCTCGGCGGGGCCGGACACGATCCGGGCCAGCGCGGCCGCCCGCCCGCGCGCGGCGACGTCGAGCGCGGCCGTCACCACCGGACGGACCCGGTCGCCCGCCCGTACCGGCGTGACGAGGATGTCGATGACCCCGCCGCAGGTCAGACCGACGGCGAAGGCGTCGTCGTCGCTGTACCCGAAGCGTTCGAGCACCGGCTGCCCGTCCCGCAGGGCCTGTTGGCACAGGTCGTAGACCGCGCCCTCCACACAGCCGCCGGAGACCGAGCCGATCGCCGTGCCGTCGGCGTCCACCGCGAGGGCGGCGCCGGGCAGGCGGGGGGCGCTGCCGCCGACGGCGACGACGGTGGCCACGGCGAAGTCACGTCCCTGCCCGGCCCACCGGTTCAGCTCCTCGGCGATGTCCAGCATGTCTCGGTCTCCTTCACTGCGTGGTCGTGCGGAGGGCACTCGGCGCGGGCGGCTAGTGCACGCCCAGCCAGCTCTCGATCGGGTCGAGGGCGAAGTACACCAGGAAGATCGCCGTCAGTCCCCACATGAAGGCGCCGATCTCCCGCGCCTTGCCCTGGGCGGACTTGATGGCCACGTACGAGATGACACCGGCGGCGACGCCAGCGGTGATGGAGTACGTGAACGGCATGATCACGACGGTCAGGAAGACCGGGATCGCGGTGGCGCGGTCGGCCCAGTCGACGTGCCGGGCGTTCATCATCATCATGGCACCGATCACGACCAGGGCCGCGGCGGCGACCTCACCCGGCACGATGGCCGTCAGCGGGGTGAAGAACAGGCAGGCCGCGAAGAACAGGCCCGTGACCACGGACGACAGTCCGGTACGGGCGCCTTCGCCGACGCCGGTCGCCGACTCGACGAACACCGTCTGGCCCGACGCGCCCGCCACGCCGCCGATCGCACCGCCCGCGCCGTCGATGAACAGCGCCTTGGACAGGCCCGGCATCCGGCCCTGCTCGTCGGCGAGTTTCGCCTCGGTTCCGACGCCGATGATGGTGGCCATCGCGTCGAAGAAGCCGGCCAGCACGAGGGTGAACACGATCATGCCGACGGTCATCGCGCCGACCTCGCCCCAGCCGCCGAACTCGACGTCGCCGAAGATCGAGAAGTCCGGCATGGAGACCGCTGTGCCGTGCAGTTCGGGGGCGCCGCTCGCCCACTGCCGGGGGTCGATGACGTCAAGGGCGTTGAGGATGACGGCCAGTACGGTGCCGCCGACGATGCCGAGCAGGATCGCGCCGGGGACGCCGCGCGCCTGCAGCATGAAGATCGCGAGGAGGGTGACGGCGAAGAGCAGCACCGGCCAGCCGGCCAGTTCACCGGCCGGTCCCAGGGAGACCGGGGTCGCCTTGCCCTGGTGCACGAAACCGGCCTTGTAGAAGCCGATGAGGGCGACGAACAGGCCGATGCCCATGGTGATCGCGTGCTTGAGAGCGAGCGGGATCGCGTTCATGATCATCTCGCGGAGCCCGGTGACGACGAGCAGCATGATGACCACGCCGTACATCACGCACATGCCCATCGCCTGCGGCCAGGTCATCTGGGGCGCGACCTGGGAGGCGAGGACTCCGGAGACGGAGAGCCCGGCGGCGAGGGCGAGGGGCACCTTGCCGAAGAAGCCCATCAGGAGCGTGCTGAGGGCCGCCGCGAACGCGGTCGCGGTGATCAGCGCCTGCTGGCCGAGCGTGTTCCCCGCCGCGTCCTTGCCGGACAGGATCAGGGGGTTGAGCAGGAGGATGTACGCCATCGCCATGAAGGTGGTGACGCCGCCGCGGACTTCGCGTGCGACCGAGGATCCTCGCCGGGAGATGTGGAAGTACCGGTCGAGCCAGGACCGTCCGGCCGGGACGCGGGTGCCTTCTCCCGCGTCTTCGGCGACGGTCTGCGGCTCCAGGGACTGCTGGGTCATGTGGGCCTGCTCCCAAGGTTCAAAGGGACACCCGCGGGTTGCCTTCGGCGACGGGCGGGTTTTGGGGAGGTGCACGACCCGGGGGACGGCCCGAGACGAACGGGGTACTTGCGTGGTGGGTTCGTGGGCGGCTGCGGGTGCGTCGGGGCTGGTCGCGCGGTTCCCCGCGCCCCTGAAAAGGCCGGGGCTGCGCCCCGTGCTTTTCAGGCCCGAAGGGCCGTGCCTTCAGGGGCGCGGGGAACTGCGCGAGAAGCCCCACTCACCCGCACCCGCCACGAACCGCAACCACCCGAGCTCTTACGCGACGCCCGACTACACCGCCGTCAGGTGTTCCGGACGGACCGGCGTGCGGTTCAGCTCCAGCCCGGTCGCGTTCCTGATGGCCGCAAGGACCGCCGGGGTCGACGACAGGGTGGGGGCCTCGCCGACGCCGCGCAGCCCGTACGGGGCGTGGTCGTCGGCGAGTTCGAGCACGTCGACGGGGATGGTCGGCGTGTCGAGGATGGTGGGGATCAGGTAGTCCGTGAAGGAGGGATTCCTGACCTTCGCGGTCTTCGGGTCGACGATGATCTCCTCCATGACCGCCACGCCGAGACCCTGGGTCGTGCCGCCCTGGATCTGGCCGATGACGGACAGCGGGTTGAGCGCCTTGCCGACGTCCTGGGCGCAGGCCAGTTCGATGACCTTGACCAGGCCGAGCTCGGTGTCGACCTCGACGACCGCGCGGTGCGCGGCGAAGGTGTACTGGACGTGTCCGAAGCCCTGCCCGGTGCGCAGGTCGAAGGCCTCGGTCGGCCGGTGCCGCCACTCGGCCTCGACCTCGACCGACTCGTCTTCGAGTACGTCGACCAGGCCGGCGAGGACCTCGCCGCCGTCGGTGACGACCTTGCCGCCCTCGAGCAGCAGCTCCGCCGTCGCCCAGGCGGGGTGGTAGGAACCGAACTTGCGGCGGCCGATCTCCAGGACCTTCTCGCGCACCAGCTCGCAGGAGTTCTTGACGGCGCCACCGGTGACGTATGTCTGACGCGACGCGGACGTCGAACCGGCGCTGCCCACCTGGGTGTCGGCCGGCTTGATCGTCACCTGGGCGACGCCCAGCTCGGTACGGGCGATCTGCGCGTGCACGGTCACGCCGCCCTGGCCGACCTCGGCCATCGCGGTGTGCACGGTGGCCACCGGCTCTCCGCCGACGACCTCCATACGGACGCGAGCGGTGGAGTAGTCGTCGAAGCCCTCGGAGAAGCCGACGTTCTTGATGCCGACCGCGTAGCCGACACCGCGTACGACACCTTCGCCGTGGGTGGTGTTGGAGAGGCCGCCCGGCAGCTCGCGTACGTCGGCGGCCTCGCCGGCGGCGAGCCACTGCCGCTCCGGCGGCATGGGCATCGCCTTGACGCGGCGCAGGAGTTCGGCGACCGGGGCGGGCGAGTCGACGGTCTGGCCCGTGGGCATGAGGCTGCCCTGCTCCATCGCGTTGAGCTGACGGAACGCGACCCGGTCCATGCCCACCTTGTCGGCGAGCTTGTCCATCTGCGCCTCGTAGGCGAAGCAGGCCTGGACCGCGCCGAAGCCGCGCATGGCGCCGCAGGGCGGGTTGTTGGTGTAGAGGGCGATGGCCTCGATGTCGACGTTGTCGACGACGTAGGGGCCCGCGCCGAGCGAGGCGGCGTTGCCGACGACGGCCGGGGAGGCGGAGGCGTACGCGCCGCCGTCCAGGACGATCCGCGCCTTCAGGTGGGTGAGCCTGCCGTCCTTGGTCGCCCCGTGCTCGTAGTACAGCTTGGCCGGGTGGCGGTGGACGTGCCCGAAGAAGGACTCGAAACGGTTGTAGACGATCTTGACGGGCTTGCCCGTGCGCAGCGCCAGCAGACAGGCGTGGATCTGCATCGACAGGTCCTCGCGGCCGCCGAACGCGCCGCCGACGCCGGACAGCGTCATCCGCACCTTGCTCTCGGGCAGACCGAGCACGGGCGCGATCTGGCGCAGGTCGGAGTGCAGCCACTGGGTGGCGATGTAGAGGTGGACGCCGCCGTCCTCGTCCGGTACGGCAAGGCCCGACTCGGGGCCGAGGAAGGCCTGGTCCTGCATGCCGAAGGTGTACTCGCCCCTGACGACGAAGTCGGCCTTCTTGGCGGCCTCTTCGACGTCACCGCGGATGATCGGCTGGCGGTGCACGATGTTCGGGTGCGGGACGTGCCCGACGTGGTGGTCGTCGCGGCCCTCGTGGATCAGGATCGCGTCCGGCGCGGTCGCGGAGGCCTCGTCGGTGATGACGGGCAGTTCCCGGTACTCGACCTTGATCTTCGCGGCGGCGCGGCGCGCGGTCTCGGGGTGGTCGGCGGCGACGATGGCGACCGGCTCGCCGTGGTGGCGGACCCTGCCGTGGGCGAGGACCGGGGTGTCCTGGATCTCCAGGCCGTAGTTCTTCACCTCGGTCGGCAGGTCGTCGTACGTCATGACGGCGTACACGCCGGGCAGGGCGAGCGCCTCGCTCGTGTCGATGGACACGATCTCGGCGTGCGCGACCGTGGAACGCAGGATCTGCCCCCAGAGCATGTCCTCGTGCCACATGTCGGACGAGTACGCGAACTCGCCGGTGACCTTGAGGGTGCCGTCCGGGCGGAGCGTGGACTCGCCGATGCCGCCCTTGGTCTTCGAGCCCTGGGTGACCTTGGTGGGAGTCCCGATGGGGGCGCCGTTGCTCGGCATGCTCAGACCGCCTCTCCCTGTCGGGCGGCCGCCAGGCGGACCGCGTCCATGATCTTCTCGTAGCCCGTGCAGCGGCACAGGTTGCCCGACAGCGCCTCGCGGATGTCCGCGTCGGTCGGGTTCGGGTTGCGCTCCAGCATCTCGTCGGCGGCGACCAGCAGACCCGGCGTGCAGAAGCCGCACTGGACGGCGCCGGCGTCGATGAACGCCTGCTGCACCGGGGAGAGTCCGGTGCCCTCGCCGGTCTGCGAGTCGTGCCCCTCGGCAGCCCACTCCCGGGCGTCCTGAAGGGACGTACCGCAGGCACCGGACGCACAGCCCCCGTGCTCGGCACGCTGCTTGGCGAACTCCGCCAGCCCCTCGACGGTGACGACCTCGCGGCCCTCGACCTGTCCCGCGGCGACCAGACAGGAACACACCGGCACACCGTCCAGCCGGACGGTGCAGGACCCGCACTCGCCCTGTTCACAGGCGTTCTTCGAACCCGGCAGGCCGAGCCGCTCCCGCAGCACGTACAGCAGGGACTCGCCCTCCCACACGTCGTCGGCTTCCTGCGGACGGCCGTTGACCGTGAAATTGACGCGCATTACGCGGCACTCCCCTTCTGCTGTGTCCGACCGTCGGTGCCGCGGTACGACTCCCAGGTCCAGGTGAGGGTGCGGCGGGCCATGACGCCGACCGCGTGGCGGCGGTAGCTCGCGGTGCCCCGGACGTCGTCGATCGGGTTGCAGGCGCCGGCGCACAGGTCCGCGAACTGCCTGGCGACCGACGGGGTGATGATCTTCCCGTTGTCCCAGAAGCCGCCTTCCTCCAGCGCGGCGTTCAGGAACTCCTCCGCGGCCTTGGCACGGACCGGGGTGGGCGCGGCCGACCCGATCCCCGTGCGCACGGTCCGCGTCTTCGGGTGCAGGGCGAACCCGAACGCACACACGGCGATGACCATGGCGTTGCGGGTACCGACCTTCGAGTACTGCTGCGGCCCGTCCGCCTTGTCGATGTGCACCGCACGGATCAGCTCGTCGGGCGCCAGCGCGTTGCGCTTCACGCCGGTGTAGAACGCGTCGATCGGAATCCGGCGCGATCCTCGCACCGACTCGACCTCGACCTCCGCACCCGCCGCCAGCAGGGCGGGGTGGGCGTCACCGGCCGGGGAGGCGGTACCGAGGTTGCCGCCGACGCCGCCGCGGTTGCGGATCTGCGGGGAGGCGACGGTGTGCGAGGCGAGAGCGAGACCCGGAAGCTCGCCCCGCAGGTGCTCCATGATCTTCGCGTAGGGGACGGAGGCCCCGAGCCGCACACTGTCCTCGCCGACCTCCCACTCCTCCAGGTCGCCGACGCGGTTCAGGTCGAGCAGGTACTCGGGCCGGCGGTGGTCGAAGTTGATCTCGACCATCACGTCGGTGCCACCCGCAATCGGCACAGCGGTGGGGTGCTCGGCCTTCGCGGCGAGCGCCTCCTCCCAGCTGGCGGGGCGAAGGAAGTCCATGACCGGCTCTCTTCTTCGTCTCGTGGGTCGTACAGATCGAGCCAATCCGTGTGCGGCGGGCCCGGCTCGTTCATGGGCTGTTCACGCGGAGTCAGGCCAGTACACAGCGCCGTGCGCCGACCGGGTCAGTCACGGAAACCATGAAGGAGTTGGCTGGCCAGGGCGGTCATCTTGTAGATTCGTATGAAAGGAGGTCATCGGCAACCTCCCCGTTTTCCTCCGGAAACGCGCGGCACACCCCGTGTGACCTGGAACACGGCCGGAATGCGGCTCCGGAACGGCGAGCACCGCTCGTCCGCCGCCGGACGGACACCTCGTCCGCGGACGCTCACACCCATCGTAGATTTCGAGACAAAAAAGAACGGCGGCGACGAGAATGCGGCTGCGCGCACTGCTGGACACCGACGCGCTGGGCCTGCGGCTGCTCGGCGGCGAGGACGAGCTGGACCGCACCGTGCGGGGCGTGATGACCACCGACCTCAAGGACCCCAGCCGCTACCTCTCGGGCGGAGAGCTGGTCCTCACCGGCCTGGCCTGGCGCCGGGACGCCACCGACTCCGAACCGTTCGTACGGCTCCTGGTGCAGGCCCAGGTGGCCGCGCTGGCGGCCGGGGAGGCCGAACTCGGGGCCGTGCCGGACGACCTGGTGGCGGCCTGCGCGCGCCACCGTCTCCCCCTCTTCGCGGTGCACGAGTCGGTGGCGTTCGCGACCATCACCGAGCACGTCGTACGACAGGTGTCCGGGGAGCGGGCCGGTGATCTCGCGGCGGTCGTGGACCGGCACCGGCGGATGATGACCTCGGGCCCGGCGGGCGGCGGCCCGGACGTGGTCCTGGACCTGCTCGGCTCCGACCTGGACCTGCGCGCCTGGGTGCTGTCCCCCGCCGGGCGGCCCATCGCGGGCTCCAAGCTCGCCGGGCCCGCCCTGCCGCCCGACGTGTGCGCCAGGCTCGCGGCCGAACACCTGGCGGCGGTCCGCACGGGCCGGCGCGGCCCGCACCGCGTGCCGCTCGGCTCCACGACCTACTCGCTCTTCCCGGTACGCAGCAGTGGCGGCCGCTCCACCCAGGGCTCCCGGGACGTGCGCGAGACCGTGCTGTCCGACTGGCTGCTGGCCGTCGAGGCGGACGCCGGCGACTGGCCGGAGGAGCGGCTGGACCTGCTCGAGGGCGTCACCCAGCTGATCTCGGTCGAACGCGACCGGCGGGACGCGGCGCGCACGGTCCGCCGGCGCCTCGCCCAGGAGGTCCTGGAGCTGGTGCAGACGGGTGCCGCGCCCGCCGAGATCGCCGCACGCCTGCGGGTGGCCGCCCCCGTCCTCCTCCCCGGCCTCGGCGCGGCCCCGCACTGGCAGGTGGTCGTCGCCCGCGTCGAGTGGCGGGACAGCGAACTGGAGGGCGGGCCGATGGCCCAGTCCCTCCTCGAGGAGATCCTGGTCGACCCGCTGTCGACGGGACCGGAGCCCTCCGACCGGATCGCCGTCGCCCACACCGGGGACGAGGCCGTCGCGCTCGTACCCCTGCCGTCGATGTCCACGGAGCACGACGGCTCGGAGGCCGGGATCCTCGCCGACCAGCTCCTGGAGTCCGTACGGGACCCGCTGTCGGCCGGCCTCGACGACGACGGGCGGGTCACGCTCGGCGTCAGCGCGCCGGTCCACTCGGCGGAGGGCCTGCGCGGCGCCCTGGAGGAGGCCCGGCACGCCCGCAGAGTGGCCGCCGCCCGCCCCGGCCGGGTCTGCGCGGCCGGCCACCAGGAACTGGCCTCCCACGTCCTCCTCCTGCCCTTCGTCCCGGACGACGTCCGCCGGGCGTTCACCGCCCGCCTCCTCGACCCCCTACGGGACTACGACCGCCGCCACCGCGCCGAACTGATCCCCACCCTGGAGGCCTTCCTCGACTGCGACGGCTCCTGGACGCGCTGCGCGAACCGCCTCCACCTGCACGTCAACACGCTGCGCTACCGGGTGGGACGGATCGAGCAGTTGACGAGCCGTGATCTTTCACGCCTCGAGGACAAGCTGGATTTCTTCCTGGCACTGCGAATGAGCTGACTCCTCAGGGCACAACCCGCCTACCAGGACTCCCACGACTTTGTGAAATCCTTCACCCGCCCCCTTGGCCCAGCCGGGCGATCCGTGCTGAGATGCCGCCACCACTCATAGCTCGATGGCGTGCTCGGGGAGGGCAACGTGGCGCATACCGCCATGTCTGGTAACGGAACGACCGCCGGTGACGATCCACTCCAGACCGCGGTATGGCGGCTACGCTCCCGCGCCTGCTGGACAGACGCCGCCGCACTGCTCCAACCGGTCACCGCACCGGCCGCGCTCCAACGTGCCGCCCTGCTGGTGGAACGGTGCCTGTACACCGAGCAGGGCTGGGAGCAGGCCGAGGACGCGCTGCGCACCGCCGAGGCGCTGGCCCACGGCGACGACGAGCGCGGCGCGGCCGCTTGTGAACGCGGGCACCTTGCCTACGCGGCGACGCTGCACGGCGTCCGGGACCGCGCCGACGAGGCCCGGGCGGCACTCGGCCGGGCCGCGGCGCTGATCCCGCCCGGGGCCCCCGGGCGGGCCCTCCTCGACTTCCGGCGGGGGTTGCTGGCGGAGAACCTGGCGCACTCCCCGCAGTCGGCACGGGCGGCGTACCGGCGTGCGCACGCCGGGGCCACCGCGCACGCCGATCCACTGCTCCTGTCCTTCACCTGGCGCCATCTCGCCGGACTCGCGCTGCGGGAGGGGGAGTTGGCGGAGGCCCGGCACGGCTTCCGGGAATCCCTGCGGATCCGCGAGGAGTTGGGGTACCTCGTCGGGACGGCACCGGCACTGGCCTCCCTGGCCGACGCGGAGGTGGACCCGGAGGCCACGCGCCTACGGGAGGAGGCCCGGCGCCTGTTCCGCCTCCTGGGAGGCGTACCGACCTGGCTCTCCCGCCAGTTGACCCCGGCCCCCCCGGCGGCAACGGCGTAACCCGCCCGACGCGGCCGGCCGAAAGGCGGGGGTGTGCGCTCCCGCACTCGCGTACGGCGGCAAGGGGCCGTGTCAGGGGGGGTGTCCGCCCGCAGCGGTTGGCGCGTCGACGCGGGCACCTCGGTAGGCAACCGATTCCGCGCCGTTCCGAGGACGGACACCCCCCGACACGGCCCCGACCCACCCACCACAAGGCGCAACGCGCACCCAATACCCAACACCCGGCACCCGCCCCGTCAGCGAGCACCCGTGAAGTGCTCCCCCGCCAGCGACCGCACCACATCCAGGTCCCGCGCGATCAACGCGTCCAGCAGGGCCGCGTGTTCCGCCGCGTCAGCCACCAGTTCGGCCCGCCTCCGCGGGGCGGGCGCCCCGACCAGGGGCCACTGGGCGCGGCGGTGAAGGTCCTCGGCGATCTGGACCAGCTGTTCGTTGCCCGACAGCGCGAGCACCGCGCGATGGAAGGCCCGGTCGGACTCCGCGTAGGTCGCCGGGCACCCGGTCGACGCCGCGCGAACGGTCGCCTCGGCGAGGGGCCGCATCTCGGCCCAGCGTTCGACCGGCACCGTACGGGCGAGCCGCATCATCACGGGGACTTCGATCAGGGCACGGATCTCCGCGAGTTCGGCCAGCTCGCGCGTGCCCCGCTCGACCACCCGGAACCCGCGGTTGGGAACGACCTCGACGGCGCCCTCCAGCGCGAGCTGCTGCATCGCCTCCCGGACGGGCGTCGCGGAGACCCCGAAGCGCTCCCCGAGCGCGGGGGCGGAGTAGACCTCGCCGGGCCTGAGCTCACCGGCGACCAGTGCGGTACGCAGCGCGTCGAGGATCTGCCCGCGCACCGAGGACCGCTGGACGGCGGGGCGGGGCCGGGGCATGGGCGTTTCGCTGTGGGTGTGTTCACCGCGGACGGCGGTGCCCCACTCCCGGTTCACCTCGGCGGCCCGGGACTGCGGCGGCACCCGGACGGCGTCCGCGGGAACGCCGGAGAACCCGGGCACTCCCGCCTCGGCGGAGCCCTGCGCGCCCTGCTTCACGGGATCCTCCTCCGGACGTGTCGGTACTTGGGGTCATTACGGCGTCTTGTTACTCGCCCGTCAAGCAGATTAGGGCATAACCCGACAGTTCCCATGCCGCACACTCTGGATAAGGTAAGCCTTACCTCTACAGCGACCCCGAATCGATGGTGCCGGATGCCCGCCTCGCAGCCCACCCCCCGCTCAGCCGTCGCAGACGCCTACGCACGCGTCACCGAGGTTTTCCCGACCCTGACAGTCACGGAACTGCACCCCGACGAGCGGCTCCCTCGCGGCGACGGCTGGGTCGCCGCCGCCGAGCTCGCGGAGGCCGGCCCCGGCCTCGAAGGATTCCTGGCCCGGGACGACGCGCAGGTGCTGCGGGACCACGGCCGCCCCGGCCGCCCGGACGTGATCGCCAGTTTCGGGCTGCACCGGTACGCCTGGCCCGCCTGCCTCCTGATCACCGCGCCGTGGTTCCTGCACCGCCGGGTCCCGCGCTACCCCGTGACACACGTCTCGTACGACCGCACCCGGGGCCCCATGTCCTTCGCCGTGCACCCCGGCCCCTTCGCCTGCCTGCCGGACGACCCGGCGGCAGCGCTGCCCGGCGCCCGGGTGGTCCCCGACGAGGAGGCCCTGCGGGCCGAGGTGCGGGCGGCGGTCGCCGAGCACATGGAACCGGTGCTGGCCGGGTTCGGGCCGCGGATGCGACGCCGCGGCCGCGCCCTGTGGGGCATGGTGACGGACGAGATCGTCGAGGGCCTCTGGTACGTCGCCGAACTGCTCGGCGAGAACGAGCACCAGCACGAGCAGCGACGGGCCGAGCGCGAGCTGGAACTCCTCCTGCCGGGCTCGACCAGGCCGTACGTCGGCTCGGCGGCCTTCCGGAGGCTGGCCGGACCGAACGGCGAGTCGCTGCCCACCCGGGACCGGGCGAGCTGCTGCATGTTCTACACGCTGGAGCCCGAGGACACCTGCGCCACCTGTCCGCGTACCTGCGACGCGGACCGGGTCGCCAAGCTGACGGCACTCGCGGCGAGTTGAGGGACCCTCGGGTCGGGCCGGGATCAGGCGTCCCGTAAGCTCACTCGCGACTGGGACACCCTCGGGTTACAGGCACTTCACATTTTCCTCACCGGCCGCAGTAACTTTCCGTGGAACCACCCGTACGGGTAGTCTTATTCGAACTCAACTCCCGCCCCTCAAGCGGCAGTTCGAGCAGAACGCCGCCCTGGGCATCCCCTTGCACTTCCTTGGCGGCCTCTTGCCCCGAAAACGCCTGAGGGCCGTTGGGATTGGGCCACTATGGCGGGCGTTACGCCCTATCCCAATGCAAGGGACCCCAGATGAGACTGACCGACATATCGCTGAACTGGTTGCTTCCGGGCGCCGTACTGCTCCTGGGCATGCTGGCGGCGGTTGCGGTGCTCGCGCGTGGCAAGCGCACCTCGGGGAAGGACGCGAGCGCGGACGACTCGTGGGAGCGCAGCGAGGAGCGCCGCAGGCGCAAGGAGGCCATATACGGCACCGCCTCCTATGTACTGCTGTTCTGCTGTGCGGCGGTTGCCGCCGCACTCTCCTTCCACGGCCTGGTCGGCTTCGGCCAGCAGAACCTCAACCTGTCCGGCGGCTGGGAGTACCTGGTCCCGTTCGGCCTCGACGGCGCGGCGATGTTCTGCTCCGTGCTCGCGGTGCGCGAGGCCAGCCACGGCGACGCGGCGCTCGGCTCCCGGATACTCGTGTGGACGTTCGCGGGCGCGGCGGCCTGGTTCAACTGGGTGCACGCGCCCAGGGGCATCGACCACGCGGGCGCCCCGCAGTTCTTCGCCGGCATGTCGATGTCGGCGGCCGTACTGTTCGACCGCGCGCTGAAGCAGACCCGCCGGGCCGCCCTGCGCGAGCAGGGCCTGGTGCCCCGTCCGCTGCCGCAGATCCGCGCCGTCCGCTGGATGCGGGCCCCGCGCGAGACGTACAAGGCGTGGTCGCTGATGCTCCTGGAGGGCGTGCGCAGCCTGGACGAGGCGGTCGACGAGGTCCGCGAGGACAAGCGCGAGAAGGAAGCGGCCCGCATGCGGCGCCGTGACAAGGAGCGGGTCGAGCGCGCGCAGCTCAAGGCGATCAGCCGGGGCCACCGCGGTTTCGTCGGCCGCGGCCGCCAGTTGGAGGCGCAGGCGACCTTGGAGCGTGGCCCGTCGGACCGCACCACCGCGGAGCCTGCCATATCGCCGGAGCAACTCCCCGCCGCACGCCAGCGGCCCTCCCTGCAGCCCGTTCGCACCGCATCTGACCCCATCACCGTCGATCTCACCGCGGAGGACGACACCATGGCCCTGCCGCGTCTCGACTCCCTTGAGCGCAAGCTCAAGGACCTGGAGCAGCAGTTCGGCTAGAGGCAACCGGGTTCACGGGACGGGGTGCGGCTCAGGCGAGCCGCACCCCGTCCCGTTCGGTTCGCGTTCCGGTCGACGTCCTGGTTCAGGCGACGCCCGCGTCCAGCTCGAACCACACCGCCTTCCCCACCCCGTGCACCCGCACGCCCCACGCGTCCGCGAGGGACTGCACGAGGACCAGGCCCCGGCCGTGCGTACCGTCGTCGGCGTTCGGTACGCGCAGTCTGGGCCTGCGGGAGACGAAGTCCCGCACCTCCACCCGCAGACCACGCGGTCCGACGGTGGCCGTCAGCAGCGCGTCGTGGTCGGTGTGGATGATCGCGTTGGTGACGATCTCGCTGGTCAGGAGTTCCGCGACCTCGGCCCGTCCGGGCCTGCCCCAGTGCCGTAACAGCTCGCGCAGTGCTCTGCGCGCCTCGGGCACCGCTCTCAGGTCCGCCCGCCCGAGTCTGCGTTTGAGCTGCGGCGCCGGCGCCTCGTCCATCGCGCTGTCGGCCCTGTCCTCCACTGTGTCCGCCGAGAAGGCCCCTCTTGCCATGGGACCGCCTCCTCGTACCTGCCTCTTCATGACCCCCGCCCGCGTGCCGATGTCGGTTCCCCTCCTGCTCGAACACGTTCACGGGGATCCATGCCCCTGTGGGGCTCCCGACAGTCATGTCGAATAGTCAACGACCAGGTGTTCGGCCATCCTTGAGTGTTCTCGGGGCCGTCATGGGCCGTCATGGGCCGTCATGAGGCCGTCCTGGGGCCGTCCGCCACAACGGGTCTCGTGGTCCACGACGTCCCGGGTACGGTGCCGGCCGCCCGGCGAAAACAGTCCGCACGGCCTCGCGCACTTTCGCCAACGTCACCGCCCCGGCCGCCGACCACCCGAAGCCGGTGTTCGCCGCTCGCAGGCCGGCACTGCGCGCGCACCAGCGGTGGGCCCGGCGACGAGCGCCGACCAGGCAGACCGTACGGCTGGTGAAACTGGCCGGAATCCGCTGGTTCCTTCCTCACGCGGCTACCCGGCCACGTCCGGAACCGGCCGGCCCTTCCGGCTGGAGGGACGGAGCCGCGGGTGTCCCCCACGGGAGACGAGGCGATGCGGGGGCCGCCCGCCCGACCCCCGTGCGGGAGGGCGGCCCCGGCTTCCGCGGCGGTCGTGCGGTCAGTAGAGCTTGTTCACGGCTGTCGTGGTCGTCTTCCTGAACGCCTTCACCGGCGCGTCACCGAGGTCGCCCAACTGCGCCCATTCCACGACGGTGACGGCCCGGCCGTCCCGCCCGACGGACAGGAGCCGGACGTCCGAGGCACCCCAGGACGAGACGGTGTGCAGACCGTGGACACGGGCGCCCTCCTCGACGGGCAGCGTTCCGTAACCCTTGTACGAGGCCTCGGTCTCCGGGTCGGACTGCTCGATGCGCGTCGCGCAGGAGCGGATCTCCTTGTTCATACGCGTGGCGAGCGCCTTGGCCTTGGCGGTGCTGCCGACGACGACGGTGAGCTGCCGGGCGCTCGTGTCGAGGTCGGTGTGGAAGGCGCGGTACCGCGAGTCGTAGGCGAGGAGCGCCTCCTCCAGGCAGAGCCGCAGCTCGTCCGGGACGCCGTCGGTGACCTTGCCGGCGGTCCACGAGGACGTGGGGTGCGGCGGGAGTTCGGCGGCGGCGAGGAACTTCGGTGCGGCGGCGGTCGTCGCCGCGGTGTTCGTCGTGGCGACCGGCGCCTGCTGGGCGTCGGCCTGTACGACGAGTGCGGAGCCGAGCGTGACGCCCGTGATGGCCAGTACGGTGAGCGCGCCGGCTCGGATGCGCTTGGGCATGGGTGTCCCCCGTGAACGAGTGCATGGGTGTGGGATGTGCCGCCACGACGCCGGATGGTCGGTCCGGCGGTCGTCGGTGCGACACCCAGAGCATCAGTGGTCACGGCAGGCGGGCGCAACAGGGGATGCCCGATCCCTCGGGGTGGAACCGTCCCAGCCCATCTGACGTGCAGGTATATGGAGTGCCTGGGATACGGATCCGGGCGGACGGGGGAACGGTGCCGGCATCACAGGACGACGTCGGGGAGTTCGCGGCGCTGCTGACGCGGCTGAAGGAGCGGACGGACCGCAGTTACGGTTCGCTGTCCCGCCGCCTGAACATGAACACCTCCACGCTGCACCGCTACTGCGCGGGTGAGGCGGTCCCCCAGGACTTCGCTCCCGTGGAGCGGTTCGCGGGCCTGTGCGGGGCGTCGGCGGAGGAACGGCTGGAGTTGCACCGGCTGTGGCTGACGGCGGTGGCGGCACGGCAGCGGCCACGGGCCGGGGAAGCGGTGTCCGAGGCAGCCGAGGTTGCGCAGCCACAGCCACAGCCCCAGATGGAGCCACAGCCCCAGCCCCAGACAGAGACGCAGTCACAGACGGAGACAGAGCCAAAGCCAGATGTGCCCCCGGTGGGCGCGGTCCCCGCTCCCGCGCCCCGCCACTGGTACCGGCGCCGACGCACCCTGGTCTCCGCGGCCGTCGCGGCGGTGCTCCTCGTCACGCTGGGCAGTCTGTCGGCCATGCCGTCCGGTTCGCCGGAGGGTGACGACTCCGCACGGTCCTCGCGCGGGCCGTCGTCCCGTACGACCGCGCCGGGCGCCCCGGGCCGCCTTCCCCCGACCGGATCGCCGAGCCCTTCCGCGACCACCGGGTCCCCCTCGGCCGACGCCCCGACGGCGAAGCCCTCCGGAAAGCCGACGGGGAGCCGCAGCCCCTCGGGAAGCCACGAGCAGGACGGCGGGGACGTCCCCGCCGTCCCCCTCACCTGGACCGCCGACTCCCAGGTCTGGGCGCTGGGCTGCGGCCACGACTACGTCATCGACAAGCAGCCCCGGCAGGTCCCCCCGCCTCCCGCCCCGCAGGACGCCGCCACCTGGGCGGGGACCCAGAACGCGGTGCACGGGCACGACACGAACGTACGGATCTCGGTACAGGGACGGACCTCCACGGCCGTCATCCTGGAGGCGCTGCGGGTACGGGTCGTCGGACGCACCGACCCCGCCCCCGGCACCGCCTACTCCATGGACCAGGGCTGCGGCGGAGCCATCACCCCCCGCTTCTTCGACGTCGACCTCGACATCGACCGCCCCATCGCCCGCCCCGTCGAGGGCAACGACACGGGCACTCCCATCCCGGCCATGCGCCTGCCGTACCGCGTCTCCGCCGAGGACCCGGAGGTCCTGCTCGTCACCGCGCGCACCGAGGGCTGCGACTGCCGCTGGTACCTGGAGCTGGACTGGGCCTCGCAGGGCCGCACCGGCACCGTCCGCATCGACGACGCCGGCCGGCCGTTCCGCACGAGCTCCATCAAGGGGCTGCCGCGTTACTGGTACGACGTCTCGCGCCAGTGGGTGGAGAGGACCGGCTGAGGGGCCGGCTGTCACGCCTCCCAGACGGCCGCGGCCGTACGGTCGTCCGCGTACCCCTTGACCCTGACCTGGGCGTCGGCGAGGAACTCGGCGAGTCCGGGCGGGGTGGGCCCGGACCAGCGGCCGGTGAGGTACCCGCACAGTTCGGGTTCGCCGCGCAGCGGTTGGGCGAGGCCGTCGGTGCACATCAGGAGCGTGTCCCCGGGCCGGGCCACCGAGGCACGGAAGCGGAAGGGTTCACG
The DNA here is from genome assembly GCF_055578365.1 of Streptomyces sp. NPDC033131. Classification (NCBI taxonomy): domain Bacteria; kingdom Bacillati; phylum Actinomycetota; class Actinomycetes; order Kitasatosporales; family Streptomycetaceae; genus Streptomyces; species Streptomyces sp. NPDC033131. Next base: position 29,231 of record NZ_JBVIPA010000008.1, on the reverse strand, counting down.
GGGCGGCTCGGGGGCCGGTTCGTACGGGCTCGGGGGTGTCGGGATGCCGAGGTCCATGGTGAGCCGATCGCCCTCGGGGGTCTCGGCCGGCAGTGACCCGAAGCCGACCACCGGCTCGCCGGGGACGTCGAAGACCCGCGGTTCGATGTCCTGCCACTCGCCGCCGCGCAGCCGGAACAGTCCGCCCGCGCCGACGCCGAAGAAGACGCGCGTACGGCACTCGGGGTCGGCGGGCAGGAGCAGGCAGCGCAGGGCGGCGGCGTACTCCTCCGGTTCGATGCCCTGCTCGGCGGCGCTGGCCCGGAGTTTGCCGAGGCTTCGGTCGGTGAGACGGTGCAGGCCCGACTTCAGGTCGCCGCGCCGGCCCGCCCTTATGTCCTCGGCGAGCCTGACGTGGCTACGGCCCACCGCCCGCCCGATCCAGTGGCACGCCTCGGCGGCCGCCCGGTGCGCACCCGGCGTGGCCCGCGCACCGGTCGCCATCGCGACCAGCACCAGGGCGTGCTCCCCCGCCCCGAAGCGTGCGGTGAGCAGGGAATCCCGCCGTGGCTCTCCCCGGTACCGCGCGGAGTCCCCCCGCACGGAGGCCGCCCGCAGCGTGGAGGATCCGTACCGGGCCCCGTCCAGCACGGTGTCCGCGACCAGGTCGTCGAGGTCGTCCGGGTTCGCCGGGGGCAGCGCGGTGGGTTCGGCCTCGTAGGTGGGGGGCCCGGAGCCGACGTAGCCGACGGGCTCGGGCAACGGGACGGGCAGGTCGACCCGGGTGGCGGTCCGGAGCGTTTGCGGGTCGGCGGGGCCGGCCTGGGGGGAGGTGCCGGGACGGTCGTCCCGGGCGTCGGCGGCGTCCTGTTCCGGGGCGGATGCGGCTGCGGCGTCCTGGACTGCGGGGGGCGGCTCCCAGGGAGCGCGCCTCGGCGCTGGACCGGTGGGGCGCGAAGTGGCGGAGGCATTCCCCCCGGCGGGCGCTCCCCGCAGCGCGTCCTGCTCCGGCTCGTCGTCGACGGCCGGCGCGTCGGCCTCGGTGGCCCCCCGCGCGGGCGGGGCGGTGGGCGGCGGTGGGCCGAAAGGGGGTGGTGGCGGAGGGGGCGCGGAGGGAGGCGGGGGTGCGTCCGAGGACATCCGCGGTGCGGCGGTGGTTGTGGTGGGGGGCTCCGCGAAGGTGCGGCCACCGGTCGCGGCGGCCGCACGGCCGGGGGGCGGCGGTTGCCCGGGAGCCGCGCGGTCCCAGTGCGGCGACTGCTCGGCGAACCCCGGGGGCTTCGGGCCGGGCGGGAAGGTGGCGGGCCCCGGAGGCCGGTCGGGCGGCGGCTCCCAGGGAGCCCGCGACCCTGCGAACCCCCCGCGCGCGGGGGGATCCACCGCACCGACGCCACCGGCTCGCGGCGCGCCGCTCCCGGCCCCGGACCCGGGGAGCCGTGGAGCGGCGACCCCGCCCTCCGCGACCCCGGCGGAACCCGGACGTGAACCGGCAACCCCGCGCCCCGGGACCCCGCCGGTACCGGCGTCACCGGACCCTGCCGCAGGCGTCGCGGCTTCCGCGACAGCGGCGCCGCCGGGACGCTGCGCGGGGATTCCGCCCTGGTCCTCTTCCTGAGCCGCGCCGCGTCCCTCCACCGTTCCCGCCGCCGAGGCGAACCGGTCGTCCAGTGAGTCGGGCGTGGGTGTGGGGCCCGTGTCCTCGGTGGTGTCGTCGTACAGCTGCCCCCACCAGTCGTCCTCGTGACCGCTGGGCTTTCCCCCCTGCTGGTTCATGCCCCCAATTGTCCACCGCGCGGGCCGTATGAAAACGGGGCATCCGCAAAATACGGCGGCGCACGGCACGTCGGAAGGGCGTGCCGAGTGAGTAGTCGAACGGCCATACGGCACAAGCGGCCGGGCGGCCCCACCGCCCGTCGCGTCGGCGCACGGCGTGGGCCCGCGCCCTGACCTGCGTCTTCGGCCGCTCTCCGGCACCCTGGACAGATGGGAGTGGTGGATCTCCTGCTGGTCGGCCTGGTCATTCTGTTCGGAGTGGGCGGAGTGCTGGTGCCCGGCGTGCCCGGATCGTGGCTGGTGTGGGCCGCGGTCATGTGGTGGGCGCTGAAGGATCCCAGGCCGCTCGCCTGGGCCGTCCTGGTGGCCGCCACCGTCGCGCTGCTCCTTTCCCAGGTGGTGCGCTGGGCGCTGCCGCCCCGACGGCTGCGGGAGAGCGGCGCCACCGTGCGCATGGGGGTGTACGCCGGCGTGGGGGCGTTCGCCGGCTTCTTCCTGATCCCCGTGCTCGGCGCGATCCCCGGCTTCATGGGCGGCATCTACCTGTGCGAAAGGCTCCGGCTCGGCCGGCACGGCGAGGCGATGGCGGCCCTGCGCACGGCGATGCGCTCGGGCGGCTCCAGCGTGCTGGCGGAGCTGTTCACCTGCCTGTTGATCACGGGGGCGTGGCTGGGCGCGGTGCTGTGGGGCTGAGCCCACGGGGTTCGACCCGCCGGCCCGCCGGCCCACCGCCCCACCGCCCCGCCGCCCCGCCGCCCGTCGGCCAACCGACCGACTCGGGGAAGCTTGCGCTTTCGTTCACATGGGTGTGCGGGTCACCTCGGCCGTCGTGGGCCCCGGGAACCGGGACGAGGGTCCGATGCGCCCGGCGGGCCGGGGTGTTTGGGTGGCTGCCATGACCGAATTCGGCGAGGCCGAGCTCGCCTACCTCAGCTCCCAGCGCCTGGGACGACTGGCCACCGTCGACCCGCACGGCCAGCCCCAGGCGAACCCGGTCGGCTTCCACCCCCGGCCCGACGGGACCATCCTGATCGGCGGCTTCGCGATGGGCCGCACCAAGAAGTGGCGCAACCTCCGGCGGAACCCGAAGGTCGCCCTGGTCGTCGACGACATCGTGAGCCTGAAGCCGTGGCGCGTCCGCGGTATCGACATCCGGGGCGAGGCCGAACTCCTCACGGGCCCTCACGACTTGGGCCCGCACTTCAGCGAGGAGGTCATCCGCCTCCATCCGCGGCGGATCCACAGCTGGGGACTGGAGGACGACGTCTGGAGTCCGCGGAGAGCGCTCAGAGGACGCCTTCGAGAGCGAGGAGCCTCGTCTTGCGCTCCAGCCCGCCCGCGTATCCGGTGAGGGAACCGTCGGCCCCGATCACCCGGTGGCAGGGCCGCAGGATCAGCAGCGGGTTGGCTCCGATCGCGCCGCCGACGGCCCGTACGGCGGCCCTGGAGGCACCGATCCGGGCGGCGATCTCGCCGTACGTCGTGGTCGCGCCGTAGGGGACGGTGTCGATGGCGGCCCAGACCCGCTCCCGGAAGACACTGCCGTCACCGCGCATCTCCAGCCGGAACTCCTTGAGTTCACCGGCGAAGTAGGCGGTGATCTGTTCCTCGGCGGCACGGAAGAGCTCGGGGTCGTGCCGCCAACCGGCTTGGAGGGTACGGCCGTTCTTCTGGCCGGGCACGGAGAGGGAGGTCAGAACACCGTCCGGGCCGGCGGTGAGGAGGAGTTGCCCGACCGGGCTGTCCAGGGTGGTGTAGTGCGTGTCGCTGCTCATCTGCGCTCCGGCGGTCATGGGCACTCCGGCGGTCATGGGTGCTCCGGCAGTCATCGGTACTCCAACTCCCCTGCTGCGCGCAGGTGTTGCACGGCATACGAGCGCCAGGGGCGCCAGCTGTCCGGGGTGTCCGGGCCGGGCGGCGTCACGTCCGGGTCTCCCAGGGCGCGGGTGCGGATGGTGGCGGCGGTGCGGGCGTCCAGGCCGGGCAGCGCCAGCAGGGCCGCCTCGGCGTCGTCGCGGTCGGCGCCCGGGTCCAGTCGCAGGACGCCGTCGGCGAGGGCGGCGGTGAGGGCACCCAGGGTGCCCTCGGGTTCGGCCGCGGTGAGAACGGCGGGTTCCGGGAAGAGGTGGGTGAGGCTGCCGCTGGGGGCGTCCAGCGTCTTGCCGTAGAGCTGGACCAGCCGTTCCGCCTCGGCCCGTCCCACGAGGGCCCGCACGGCGAGCTCCTCCGGGTCGGCGGCGCCCGGCGACCGCAGTCCCGGCCGGGCGGCGACCAGCGGGGCGAGCCGTGCGTCGGTGCCGAGCCGTTCGTCGACGGCGTACGGGTCGGCGTCCAGGTCGAAGAGCCGGCGCAGCCGCTGAACGGCGGTGGTCAGGTCGCGGGGGTCGGTGAGGTGCAGGCGGGTGTCCAGCCAGCCGCCCGGATGGGCGCCGGACGTGGACCTCGCGGCGCCCGGCCGCTCGTCGACGGCGACGATCGCGGTGCCGTGCGGCAGGCGCAGGGTGCGCCGGTACGTGCGTCGCCCGCGCGGCCCGGCCACCTCCTCCACGCCCGCCACCGCCTCGGCCGCCAGCAGGTCGAAGACGGCTGTGGACCGGTACGGGCCCCGGTGGGCGAGCCGCAGCGGGATCCCGGCGGCCGGGGTGGTCGTGCGGCGGGATGCCCGGCCGCCGTGCGGGGCGGCGGCCCGCAGCTCGCTGGGCGTCGAGGCGTACACGTCCCGCATGGTCTCGTTGAACTGGCGCACGCTGGCGAAGCCGGACGCGAACGCGATCTGCGTGACCGGCAGGCCGGTCGTCTGGAGCAGGACGCGCGCGGTGTGGGCCCGCTGGGCCCGGGCGAGGGCGACGGGACCGGCGCCGAGCTCGGTGGTGAGCTGGCGCTGGACCTGCCGGGCGCTGTAGCCGAGCCGTGCGGCGAGTCCGGCGACGCCCTCCCGGTCGACGACACCGTCGCCGATCAGCCGCATGGCCCGCCCGACCACGTCCGCCCGTACGTTCCACTCGGCGGAGCCGGGCACGGCGTCCGGCCGGCACCGCCGGCAGGCCCGGAACCCGGAGCCCTGCGCGGCGGCGGCCGTCGCGAAGAACCGGACGTTGTGCCGCTTCGGCGTCACCGCCGGGCAGCTGGGCCGGCAGTAGATGCCGGTCGTCTCGACGGCGAAGAAGAACTCGCCGTCGAACCGTCCGTCCCGGCTGCGCACCGCTTCGTACCTGGTGTCCTCGTCCATCACGTCATCCAGTGTGGGCCAGGACCAGGGCCGGAGCTGGCGGAAATCGGACGTCGAGCTGCCCTCTTCGGCCGCCCTACGCCCGTGTCCTCATGCCCAGCGTCCCCGCTTCGCCTCCATCGCCGCCTTGCCCTGTGCCCCCTTCCGCTTCCAGTCCCGTTTGATCTCCGCCCGCAGGCGTGCGTCGGTCTTGGCGACGATCCGCTGGTTCTCCCGCATGAGCTTGCGGTAGCTGTCCAGCCGCCGTTCGGCCAGGTCACCGTCCTCGATGGCGGCGAGCACCGCGCACCCGGGTTCGCTCTCGTGCGCGCAGTCGTGGAACCGGCAGCGCGCGGCCAGCTCCTCGATCTCGGAGAAGACCTGCCCGACGCCGCTCTCGGCGTCCCACAGTCCGACTCCCCTGAGCCCCGGCGTGTCGATCAGGACACCGCCGCCGGGCAGGGCGAGCAGGTTGCGGGTGGTCGTGGTGTGCCGGCCCTTGCCGTCCGCGTCCCGGGTGGCCCGTACGTCCATGACGTCCTCGCCCAGCAGCGCGTTGGCGAGCGTCGACTTGCCCGCGCCGGACTGGCCGAGCAGCACGGACGTCCCACCGGAGACGACAGCCACCAGGACCTCCAGTCCGGCCCCGTCCAGGGAGCTGACCGGCAGCACCGGCACGCCCGGCGCGGCCGTCTCGACGTCCTGGACGAGATGCCCGAGCGTCACCGGGTCCGGCACGAGGTCCGCCTTGGTCAGCACGACCAGGGGTTGCGCCCCGGACTCCCAGGCCAGGGCGAGGAACCGCTCGATGCGGCCGAGGTCGACTTCGACGGCCAGCGACACGGCGATGATCGCGTGGTCGACGTTGGCCGCGAGGATCTGCCCCTCGGACCGGTTGGAGGAGGTGGAGCGCACGAAGGCCGTACGGCGTGGCAGGTACGTGCGTACGTAGCGCGGGTTGCCCGCGGGTTCGACGGCGACCCAGTCGCCGGTGCACACGACGCGCATGGGGTCGTGCGGGGTGACGAACGCGGTGTCCGCCCGGACGATCCCGCCGGCGGTGACCACGTCGCACTGTCCGCGGTCGACCCGGATCACCCGTCCGGGCAGGAGACCCTGCTCGGCGAACGGGGCAGACTCGGCCTCCCAGTCCGCATCCCAGCCATACGGCACGAGCGGATGCGAGGAAGACGAGTACGAACCCAGAAGAGAAGAGAAAGACAAGGGGTGACCCTTCACAGGGGTGGCCCCGGCGCCGCGCTCAGGGGCGCGGGTAAAAAAGGTGAGGTCAGCCGGAGGCCACGGGAGTGGACTTGATGAACTTCCGGATGCGGGCAGCGCCCATCTCAACGACAGCCATCGGTCACACCTCCCAAGCAAGGTCACCCACGGCAACCGCAAGTTGCCGCTCGAACACCCCCGACTCTAGAGGTACCCGGGGCTGCGGCGCCATCGAATTACGGCGCACCTGACGGCCACTCGCAGACGCCGCAGGCATTCTCGCCGTTCCGCGCCGGAGGCTCCGCCGGACCGCTTGTCAGTTGCTACCGATAGCGTTCGCCGCATCGTCACAGCGAGACCGGGACGCACCGGCTCAAGCGTGCTGTTTTCCGGACGGTGTCAGGGGTGGGGACCGATGGGTTGGTTGTCGGCGGGCGAGGGGTACGAAGTCGCCCTGGTGGACGGCCGGGTGGCCGCGCGGGCCACATCCGGACGGGCGGCGGGGCGGCAGTTGAAGTCGCTGCCGAAGGCGGTGCGGGAGCACCCGGAGACGGACCGGCTGCGGCGATTCGGCGAGTGGCTGGACCGGCACGCGGTGGCGTGCGTGGCGCAGGTGGACACCTGGATGGTGTCGTCGCTGCCGGTGCCCACCGGGCTGTTGGCCCGGCTGTGGCCGGACGAGGCGTGGCAGTCGGCGCTGCGTGACCTCGCGGTCGTCGGGGACGACCCGGACGAGGTGGGCTTCCTCCGGGACGCGACGGACGCCGGTGAGCTGCGGGTGGTGAACCTGGACGGCGAGACGGTCCGGCTGTCGCCGCGCACAGTGACGCTGCCGCACCCGGTGCTGCTGCCCGACCTGGAGGACCTGCGGGAGTTCGCGGCGGAACTGGGCGTGACACAGCGGGTCGAGCAGATCCACCGGGCCACCTGGCTCAAGCCTGACGGCCTCGCGGAAACGGTCACCGAGATACGGGAGTTCGCGGGCGGGGCGTACGACTCGCGGTTCGGGCTGGCCGCGCGGGCCACCTCGCTGGGCTATCGGGTGTCCGGCGGCTACGCGACCTGCCGGGTGCGGGACGCCGGCCGCAGCGTCGAGGCGTCGGTGTGGATCGGGGAGCCCTACTGGGACGGGGACACCGAGACCGGCGGCCTGACCTGGAGTGACGAGGAGGGTCGCACGGTGCGGCCGTCCCGGGTCGGCCCGGTTGCCTGGTCCGAGGGGATGCGCATGGCGGCGGCGCTGTACGCCGGCCGCAAGATCGAGAAGGGCAAGGGCGCATGAGCGACACGGGGACCATTGCGCAGGCGGAGGCCGTCGAACTGCTGACGGCCGGGGCGGTGTTGCCGCCGGGTACGGAGGGGGCCGGTGAGCGGGCGGTGCCGCTGACCGCGCGTGCGTACCGGCATCCGGGGCTGGACGGCCGGGTGGTGGTGCGGCTGGTCGCGGCCGAGCTGGGCGCGGCGGAGGACCTGGCCGCCGGTTTCCTCGGCCTGGAGCCGGACGGCGAACCGGCCGACGTCGGTCTCGGCCTGCGGCAGTCGCTGGGTTTCCCGGAGTGGGTGCTGGTGCACCACCCGGCGGACGGCCACCACGCGCTGGGCGTCGTACCGGAGCTGGACCGCGTGGCACGGCAGGCGAAGTCCAAGCCGAAGGCCGCGCTGGACGCCTATCAGCTGCTCGCCGGTCAGCTGGCGGCCGCCGTGCCGCACTTCCTGCCGACCTTCTACGAGCAGGCCGGCCGTGTCTTCCTGGGGGTGGAGAACGCCACGTACGCGGCGCAGATGTTCACCCGGGCTCGCACGTCCGAGGCCGAGCACGGCCTGACCGTCGAGGAGGACCGGCTGGACGCGGTGTTCCTGGAGTTCGCGCTCGCCGGGGCGCTGCCGGTGAAGGTGCTTTCGGGATACGCGAAGGAGCTGGTCGCGCGGGTCCCGGCGCAGGAGGCGTTCCGCCGGTTCCGCCGGCTGTGCGTGCGACGTACGGCAGGCGGGCTGGCACCGTCCGCCCAGATGGCGGGCGATCTGCGCAAGCTGGCCAAGGCCGCCGGCCTGGACCCGGTGGCGGAGGAGGGCGCGTATCTGGCCGAACTTCTCGCGCTGCCGGCCACTTTGCGGGCGGCGGCGGGCTGGTGGAAGGCCCACCGGCCGGCGCTGGCGGCACTGGCCCGGCAGGAGCCGGAGGTGCGCGGGACGCTGCTGGAGCTGATGCCTTCGAGCGACGACAAGGAACTGCCGGGGCTGTGGCTGGAGTTGCTGGAGGAGTCCGGCGCCACGGCGGGGCTCTGCGACGACACGCTGCCGGAGGCCGAGCGCCCGGCGGACGGGGCCGCGGGCTGGCTCGGGCGGTTCCTGACGTTCCGTAGGACCGGATGGTATCGGCGCGGCCGCCTGCCGGGGCTGTACCCGCTGGTGGAGCGGATGGCCGACCGGCTGCGCGCCGAACTCGCCGCGTCCGGTGGGACGTTGCCGGCCACCACCGACGACGTGGACCTGCTGGACCTGCTGCTGTCGCTGGAGGTGCCGGTCGCCGACCCCGAGGAGAGCGACAGGCTGAGCCTGGAGCAGTGGGCAGAGGGTGAGGACCGGCGCGATCTCATCGCGCTGGAGGCCGATGCCCGCTTCCGGCGCGCGTTTTGGCGCGGGGCCGACTGGTTCGGCAACGACAAGGACGGTCTGCGGGCCCTGCGGGTACTGGCCCGGTCACCCGGCGGGCGGCCGATGCTGACGGAGTGGGTGCGCGAGGTCGCCGGGCGGTTCGCCGCCGGCGGTCTGCCGGAACTGCCCGACGCCCTGGGCCGGTTGACGTGGCTGCCGGGCGAGACCCTGGCCCTCGCCGAGCACGAGGTGCGCGCCGCGGTCGGGACCGACCTCGCCCCGGTCGTCGTACGGACCCTGCGGGCCGGGCTCCTCGACGAGCTGGGCTGGCCCGCCTGGGAGGAGGCGGCCGCCGCCCTCGTACCCGCCAAGGACATCGACGACCTCGTCGTCGCGGACGCCTGGCCGCACCTGATCACCTCCGGCTCCTCGCAGGTCCGGGTGCTGGGCGCCGAGGGCACCGTGCTCACCCACGACCTGCGGATTCCGGACAAGGACCGCTACGGCGAGCCGGGCTGCCACTACGTGGACGGCGAACTGCTCGTCTACTGGCGGTCCCGCGAAGCGAACGGCGAACTGCGCGGCTACTGGCACCACTCCGCCGACCGCCGGCAGCCCGTGCAGGGCTCCGGCACCCGGGGCATCCAGGTGAACTATCTCGGCAACCTCGGCGCCGTCACCCTCCCGCTGCCCGGCGGGGGCCGGACCACGGGCACCGGTGTGGTGCACCGGGGCGACACCGCCGTGCCCGAGGAACGGTCGGTGATCAGCGACGGCACCTCGTACTGGGTGTGGGACTGGGACGGCCAGAACCGCGAGACCGCCGGGTGGTACGAGTACGACCCGGCCACCGGTGAACGCGGCCGGCAGAGCCTGCCCGGCTTCCTCGCCGACGCCACCCGCACCGCCCCGGTGGGGAGCACCTTCGAGTCCGGCTGGGTGCTGCCCGCTCCGGACGGCGGGTTGCTGGGCTGGCGCCTGGTGAAGCTGCCCGACGGCTCACTGCGCGGCGAGGACCCGGCCGGGAACGCCGTCACCCTGCCCGCCGACGCCGGACGGCCGGTGCGCGCGCTGCTCTTCCCCGGCGCCGACCGGCCGGTGACCGTCGTCACGGGCTCCTACGACCTCACGCTGATCGACCAGGACGGCGTCGTCACGGCCACGGCCAAGACGGACAACCGGCCCGGGACGTTCGCGGCCGGCACCCTGGTGCTGCCCCCGCTGCGCTTCTGGCACTTCCTCCGGCCCCGCGACCCGCGGGGCTCCGAGGCGCTGCGCCGCGTCGACCGCGACACGGCGGCGGCGCTGCTGACCGACGCCGCCCGGGAGCGCGGGGCAGCGGACCCGGACGAGTTGCCCGCGCTGATCCGTACGCTGCTGCCGCAGGTCAGCCATGACGCGCTGGTGACGGGCATCGCCGCCGTGGTGCGGTTCGCGGCCACCCAGCAGGCCGCGCTGGACGCGGCGGCTGCCCGGCTCACCCTGGAACTCGAGGGCGGGCAGCCGGACGAGGGGCTGATCGGTCCCGCCGACCAGGTGCTCGCCGCCGCGCTCAACGGCCTCGGCTTCGTCAACTCCTGGTACGGCGCCGATGACACCGACCAGGTCTGCCGCCAGCTGCGCTTCGTCGGCCAGGCGTTGCGGGACGCTCCCGAGCCGGCTCCGGCGATCCGCCTGCACTTCGACGGGCCGGAAGTGCCGTGGGCGAGGCTGGACTGGACGTCCCTCCCCGACCTGCCCGCCGCAACGGCTTTCCGGGCCGCGGCCGCGACCACCGAGCCGGAGCACCGGGACTCGTTGGAGGAACTCCTCCGTGAAGTGGACACCCAGGGCCTCGCGGTCCTCGAACCGGCCCGGTGGCGACGTTTCGAACTGCGTCTCGACAGCAGCCTGTTCACCCTGGCCGACGGCAAGGAGCGGGCCGGGTCCTGGCTGCGTCTGCTCCGGCTGGGCGGCGGCGCGTTCCTGGCCTTCGTCGACGTGGAACGCCCGGACACCGGCAGCTGCGAGTTCACGGCGCTCTTCCACGACCCGGCCGGACTGTTCGAGGTCCCCGCGCCCTACACGGTGGCGTCCTCGGCCCCGATGGGCGAGGCCCGGGAGGCAGGGTGGCTCGGGGCGTTCCTGAGCGAGCTGGCCGGGCGCGGTCCGGCGCCCTGGTTCCCCGAGGCCGCCGAGGAGTTCGCCCGCCTGACCGGGGTCACACCGACCACGGCCAGGCTGATCGTGGCCGGCCTCCCCCAGACGGACACGTACGGGCGGAACTTCCTCAGTCCCGCGGCACGTACGACGCTCGGGGTGAAGGTGGCCGACGCCGCCCTGGCCAAGGACGAGCTGCGCGGCCTGGACGCGGGCTTCCGGCGGGCCGTCGTCCGGGCGCTGCTGCCCGCCGAACCCGCACGGCTGTGGACGGAAGGCCCCGACGTGGCCGCCGCCGCGCAGGTCTGGAACGCCGAGCTGGGCCGGCGGGCCGCGGTCCCCGAAGCGCTGCTCGCGGAGGCCGTCCGCGCGGTCAGGACGTCGTGGGAGCCGAGCCGGGCACTGCCCGCGCTCCTCGACCCGGCCGCCGAACCGCAATTGAGCCGCGATCTGACCTGGCACGTCAGCGGGGACCGGGTCCACCCGGTCGACACGGACGCCACCGGCTTCACCGCCCACACCCTGGTCAGTACGGTCGCCCTGGCCGCCTGGCTGGCCCACCGGCTCCCGGCGGGCGACCCGATCCGGGCCGCCCTCCCGGCCGCGCTGGCCGCCGTACGGGACCGGCTGGCGGGCCCCGGGCTGATGCTCGACCTCGACCAGTACGTCAGCCTGTCCGACTTCCGCAAGGTGGCCGGCGCCCCCACCGAGACCGGCGAGGGCTACGAGCGCTACGGCGCCGTCATCATGGCCACCCACGACGACCAGCCCGCGCCCGGAATCCGTACGGCACTGCTGGACGAGGCCGGGACCGACCCGTACCTGTCCGTGCTGCGCACCGGAGACCAGCGGCCCTTCCCGGCCGAGGTGGCGCTGCGCACCGCGGGCGACCCGCGTTTCGCGGCCCTTCTGGCCGATCCCGGTGACCCGGAGGCGGGGGCGCGGGACAAGGACGGCACCTGGTGGCCGCAGGACCCCGCCCGGTCGGTGCCCGGCCTGGTCGGCGAGGCGGCGAAGGAGTACGGCATCGGGGAGGACGCCGCCGTGCTCTACCTGATGCTGCTGGCGCTGCCCGACCCGACCGACCGCAACACCGCACGCTGGACGGGGTGGCAGCAACATCGGGGTGGGGCTGCCCGGCTCAAGGCCGCCCGCGCCGAACTGGCGGCCTCCGGTCTGGTCGTCGAGGCCAGCCGCTCCCGGGCGGGGCGTTCGCTCTTCCTGCCCGGCGGCTGGGTGGACCCCCGGTCCCCGCGCCTCCCGCTGGAGCAGTGGAAGCTGCCGCTGTACGACCTGGTCGGCGGCGACCACCCGGCGCTCGGGGTGATCGTGCCGGCCGAACCCGTCGCCGACCTCTACCGCAGGGCCTGGCAGCGGGTCCGCGAAGGCGACGGCCCGCGATTCCAGGAGCTCAAGGTCCGTCGCGGCCGGCGCCGCTGAGCCCCCTGGTCGACGGGGTGCGGTGCCGGGCGGTCCGGCGCCGCACCCCGCCCCAGAGCCCGACTTCCGTATGGCACCCCGTAAAGCACAAGGAACCTCATGACGCTGATGGAACAGGCGACGGCCCTCCCCGCCCGGCAGGCGCTGCCGGCCGAGGAGCGCCACGCCACCGAACTCGCCTTCCTCGCCGCCCACGACGACGGTCCGCGCCCGCCCCGCTGGGCGCTGACCCCGCGCGCCGTGGTCACCTTCGTCTGCGGCAGCGGCGGCGAGACCCTGCAACTGCCGAAACCTCATGAGACGCTGCCCGCGCGGCTGGCCATAGCCCCCAAGTTCGTCGGCGAACGCGCCCTGGTGGAACGCTGCGTGGTCACTCTCGCCGGTGAGCGCGGCCTGCTGCTGGTCGGCGAACCGGGCACCGCCAAGTCGATGCTCTCCGAGTTGCTGGCCGCCGCCGTCAGCGGTACCAGCGCCCTCACCGTGCAGGGCACCGCCGGCACGACGGAGGACGCGTTCCGCTACGGCTGGAACTACGCCCTGCTGCTCGCCCAGGGGCCCACCCCGCAGGCCCTCGTGGCCTCCCCGGTGCTGACCGCCATGCGCGGCGGGCAGGTCGCCCGGATCGAGGAGATCACCCGCTGCCTGCCCGAGGTGCAGGACGCCCTGGTGTCGATCCTGTCCGACCGGCGCCTGAGCGTGCCCGAACTCGCGGGCACAGCCGACGCGTTGGTCCCCGCCGTCCCCGGCTTCAGTGTCATCGCCACCGCCAACCTCCGTGACCGGGGCGTCTCCGAGATGTCCGCCGCCCTCAAGCGGCGCTTCAACTTCGAGACCGTCCACCCCATCGCCGACGCCGACGCCGAGACCGCCCTCGTACGCGGCCAGGCCACCGCCGCCGTCCAGCGGGCCGGTGCCGCCTTCGCTGTGGACGACGCCGTACTGGACGCGCTGGTCACCGTCTTCCGCGACCTGCGCTCCGGCCGCTCGGCGGAAGGCTGGGACATCGAGCGGCCCGGCACGGTGATGTCCACCGCCGAGGCCGTACAGGTCGCCGCCTCCCTGGGCCTGGCCGCCGCCTACCTCCCCGCCGGGGACCTCCTCGACCTCGTACCCGGGCACCTCCTCGGCGTCGTACGCAAGGACGACCCCGCCGACCACGGGCGCCTGCTCGGCTACTGGGACGGCCCGGTCCGCCGTCGCGCCGAGGACGGCTCCGCCATGTGGCGCCGCCTCTGGGACCTGCGGGAGAACCTGCGTTGACCGTCGACCAGGCGGCGGTGACCGCCGCGCCGCCGAGGACATCCGTCGCCGACCCCCGGGAGGCGGTGGCAACCCTCGCGGCCTCCGTACGGCCGTACCTTCTCGGCATACGCCACCACAGCCCCGCGCTGGCCTCCGCCGTGCCCGCCCTGCTGGACGCCGCCGGGGCCGAGGTGGTGTGCGTCGAGCTGCCGGCCGACTTCCAGCGGTGGCTGCCGCATCTCGCCGACCCGCGCGCCGTCGCCCCGCTGGCCGTCGCGGGCGCCGGAGAGGACGGCGGGCTCGCCTTCTACCCCTTCGCCGACTTCTCGCCGGAACTCGCCGCGATCCGCTGGGCCCGCGAGCGAGGGGCCGCCGTGCTGTGCTGCGACCTTCCGCTGGCCGATGCGGGCTGGTCCGCACCGGCCGGGGCGGACCCCGGCGGGGAGACCCCGCCGGCCCACGCCGGAACCGTCTACGCCGATGGCCTCACCGCCGCCGGTACCGGCCGCGACGGCGACGACCTCTGGGACCGCGCCGTCGAAGTCCTCGCCCCCGGCTGCACCCCCGAAGCCGTCCGCCGCGCCGCCCTCGGCGTCGGCTGGGCCCTCCGCCAGGACGCGGCGGCCACCGGTGGCGTCCCCGCCACCGACCTCGCCCGCGAAGCCCATATGCGCCACGTCCTCACCGAGGCCGCCGCCGACGGCCGCCGCGTCGCAGCCGTCGTCGGCGCCTTCCACGCCCCGGCCCTGGCCGGCCCGGACGACCCGGTGCCGCCCGTGGCCGATGCGAGCCGCGCCTCGGGGAACGCCGCCGCTGCGGACGGCATGGGCCCGGGCGGACCCGCTACCGCACCGGACACGGCGGCGTCGGGTGGCCTCGACCCTTCCGCGTCGAGTCCGGCGGGCACCACTGGGTCCGCCCCAACCGTCGTCCCGGTCCCGCCGGGCAACCCCGACCGGTCCGCGTCCGGCCCGACCGGTGCGGAAACCCCCACCCCCGCCCCGGCCGCGGTCCTTCGGCCGTCCACCGGGCCCGGGTCCGGCACCGCGACCGACGGGACCGTTCCCAACGGCCCCAGCGGCGCCGCAGCCGACCTGTCCGGTCCGAGCAGCACCGCTTCGGTCCCGGTCCTGCCCGGCGGCACGCCGAACGCGGCAACGCCGCACAGCGTGGGAGCCGACGCGGCCGGCCACGGCATGCCCGAGGCAGGCGCGAACCCGTCCGGTTCGCCCGGCGCGGAGCCGACGAGTGGGGCCGCGCGCCCAGCGCCGGTCACCTCGCTGGTCCCGTACGCCTTCGATCTGCTGGACTCGCGCTCCGGATACCCCGCCGGAATCCGCGACCCCCGCTGGCAGCAGGCGGTCCTCATGGCCGGCGGCGACCCCGGCCGGGTGCGGGACGCCGCCGCCCGCGCGATCACCGCGCTGGTCCGGGAGTTGCGCGCTGCCGGGCACACCGCGGGCACGGGTGAGGCGGCCGAGACCCTGCGACTGGCCTGCGACCTCGCCAGGTTGCGCGGCCTGCCCGCACCCGGCCGGGGGGAACTGCTGGAGGCGGTGACCACCGTGCTCGGCCAGGGCGAACCCCTGGGCCGGGGCCGGGCGCTGGCCCGCGCGCTCGAAACGGTGCTGGTCGGCGCCGAGCGGGGACGCATCGCGCCCGGCACGCCCCGATCGGGTCTTGGCCCGTCGGTGGAGGCGGAGTTGGCCGCGCTGCGGCTGCCTGGCCCGGACAGTGCGGAACCCCGTGAAATGCGCCTGGACCCGTTGCGGTCCGAACTCGACGGCGGACGGGAGATCCTTCTCCAGCGGCTCCGGGTGTGCGGCGTCGGATACGGCGAGCCGGTCGCGGTGGCCGGTACGGGGGACGCGTCCGCCCTCACCACACGATGGCGGCTGGCCTGGACCCCGTCCGTGCCGGCGCGGCTCGACCTGGCGGGCGTACGCGGCGTCGACGCCGCCCAGGCCGCCGCCGGAACGCTGCGTGAGACGTACCGTCGCGAGACGGCCGACGGCGCCACCTGCGCACAGCTCCTGAGCGGTCTGCGCGACGCGGCCCGGTGCGACCTGCCCGATCTGGTCGCCGACCGTCTTGCCGAGGCTGCCGTCGTCCTTCCCTCCGCCGCCACCCTCCCCGAACTGCTCGACGCCCTCGACCTATTGGAGGCGCTGCGCCGAGGCCACCTGCCCGGCACCACGCCGGAGGGTCGCGGGCAGGCCGCCGAGTTGGCCGTCACCCTGCTCGAAGCCGCCATGCGGGCACTGCCCGGACTGGCCGGCGGCGACGATCCGCAGGACGCCGCCGCGCTGGTCGCCCTGGCGGCCAGGGCCGGTGAACACCGCCTGGGGCTGCGGATGGACGACGCCCTGGGCGCACTCGCGCGCACGGGCTCCCCACTCGTCCAGGGGGCGGCGTCGGCGGCCAGGGTCCTGCTCGACCTCGACAGCCCCGACGCGCTCGGCGCCCGAGCCGCGGGCTGGGTCGACACCGCGACCGGCCCGGACGGCCGCCACCGCCTGGCGCGCCTGCTCACCGGCCTGCTCACGGCCGCCGGACCGCTGCTCCAGGCGGCCCCCGCCACCCTCGCCCCCCTGCTGGACCGCATCGACAGACTCACCGACCAGGCCTTCCTGGACCGGCTGCCCGCGCTGCGCGGGGGCTTCGACGCTCTCTCCCCGGCGGACCGCGACCGCCTGCTGCACACCATCACCGAACGCCTCGGCGACCGGCTCGACCTCACGCTGGCCGCCCCGCCCGAACTCATCGCCCTGTGGACCGCCGCCGACACCGCCGGGCTCGCCGCGCTCAACGCCCTGGGCCTGCCGGTACCGGCGGACGGCGTGCCCGGTGCCGACGGCTCGGCCCATCGGGTGGCTCAGAGGCCCCTGGACACGTCCGAAGGAGCCCGCGGATCGACGCAGCCGCCCGGGACCGCCGTGGCAGCACCCGAGCACACCGAGCCGCAAACCGCGAAGGAAACACCGGCTGACGCCGGACCTGCCTTCACGCGACCCGCGGTCCCAGCCGCCGTCGCGGCCGCGCCCGGGGCTGCGGCCGCCCCTGCGGGGACGGGGGGCGAGCCGCCTGGCGCACCGGCGACCACCGCGTCGGCCGGCACCACGACGCCAGTGGCGAACGGGGCGGAGCGGCGCCTCGTTCCCGCCGACCGGTGGCGGCTGTTGCTCGGCCGGGAGACCGACCGGCTCTCCGCCGGAGCCCGCCGTTACGCGCACGCCCTCGACGAGTTGTACGGGGCCGGGCGCGGCGAGGGCGCCACCGACCTCGGCGACGGAACCGGCGGCGGCCAGGAGGGAGCCTTCCCCACCGCTCGCGAATGGGCCGAGGAACTCGACGCCCTGTTCGGTGCCGAGGTCCGGGAGGAGGTCCTCGGCAGGGCCGCCGGCACGGGCCGCACCGACGTACTCACACAGCTCGACCCGGCCGCCGTACGCCCCTCCGTCGAACTGCTGGCCTCCGTCCTCTCCCTCGCCGGAGGTATGCCCGAGCAGCAACTCGCCCGGCTCCGGCCGCTCGTACGCCGCCTGGTCGACGAACTCGCCCGCGAACTCGCCACCCGGCTGCGCCCCGCCCTGACCGGCCTCGCCACCCCGCGCCCGACCCGCCGTCCCGGCGGCCGGCTCGATCTGCCCCGCACCCTGCGGGCCAACCTCGCCCACACCCGCCGGCTCGACGACGGCCGGACCGTCGTCGTTCCCGAACAGCCGGTCTTCAGCACCCGGTCCCGGCGCGAGGCCGACTGGCGGCTGATCCTCGTGGTCGACGTGTCCGGCTCGATGGAGGCCTCCGTCATCTGGTCGGCGCTGACCGCCGCCGTGCTGGGCGGCGTACCCACCCTCTCCACCCACTTCCTCACCTTCTCCACCCGCGTGATCGACCTGACGGACCAGGTCACCGACCCCCTGTCCCTCCTCCTGGAGGTACGGGTCGGCGGCGGCACCCACATCGCGGCCGGGCTCGCGCACGCCCGCTCGCTGGTGACGGTGCCCAGCCGCACCCTCGTGGTCGTCGTCAGCGACTTCGAGGAGGGGTATCCGCTGGGCGGCCTGCTCGGAGAGGTACGTTCGCTGGCCGCGTCCGGCGTCCACCTGATGGGCTGCGCCGCCCTGGACGACACCGGAGCCCCGCGCTACTCGGTGCCCGTCGCCCAGCAACTCGTCGCGGCCGGAATGCCCGTGGCCGCCCTGAGCCCACTCGCCCTCGCCCGCTGGGTGGGCGACCGCCTCCGCGGAGAATCCCGATGAACGAGCAACTCCCGCCCGTCGCCCCGGATGTGGTGGCCGCCGCCGTGGAGGGCCTGACCTCCCGGCTGCGCAAGAAGCTGGACGCGGCGATCGAGCGGTACGCCGCCGTGCCCGCCGCGGTCGACGGCGACACCGTCTCCGTCGACTGCGGCGAGGACGCCGTGGTCACCCTGGCGCCCGGGCCCTCCGGTACGGTCACCACCGCCGACCAGGCCCGCTGCACGTGCCTGCTCGCGCCCCGCTGCCTGCACCGGGCCGCAGTCCTGGGTGCCTGCCCGGTGGCGGACACGGAGGCCACGGCGGCGGAGGCCACGGCGGCAGGGAGCGCGGCCACACCCGAGCCCTTCGCGGCCCCGGAACTCCCCGAGCCGGTGACCGCCGCTCTCACCCCGGCCCAGACCACGGCGGCATCGGACCTGTGGTCGGCCGCCGCGGCGGTCCTGGCCGCAGGGGTGCCCGCCGCCGGAGCGGTGCCCCAGGCCGAGCTGCTGCGGGCCGCCCACACGGCCCGCCTGGCCGGCCTGCACCGGGCCGAGACCGCCGCCGTGCGCGTCGTACGCGGCCTGCGCGGCGCACGCGCCCGGCACGACGGCCATCGCCTGGCCGACCTGGTCGCCGCTCTGCGCGAACTCCTGCTCACCACGCGCCTGTTGGCGGCAGGCCACGCCGACCCGGCCCTGATCGGTACCGCCCGCCGCGGCTACCGGCCGGGCGACGGCGGTCTGCGCGTCCACGGGGTCTGCCGCGAGCCGGTGATCAGCGCCACGGGTTACGGCGGCGTGGTCACCCACCTCGTCACCGACGACGGCCGCTGGTTCTCCGTCGCCGACGTCAAGCCCGGCGGCCCGGCCCGCGCCCTGGGCGCCGCCACGGCTCCCGTCTCCCTCGGCCCGGCCGCGCTCGACCACGCCCAGCTCGCGCGCGGCGGCCTGCTGATCACCGGGGCCACCGTCTCCCCGGACGGCCGTCTCGGCTCCGGCAAGGGCGTCCGGGCCACCCCCCTGACCGGCGTCCCCTGGTCATCGGGGCCTCTGGCCGCCCTGTTCGCCCGCCCACTCGCCGACACCGTCGCCGATCGACTCGCTACGTCACCCGAGCAGAACGGGCGGACCGGCGAACCGATCGGCTGCGACCTGGTCGTCGTCGGCGCCTCCGGTGACCACCTCCTGGCCCGCGAACTGCCCGCCGCCACCGGCCCCTTCATCCGTCTGGCCCCCGCCGACGCCCACCCCGACCTCGCCCACACCGCCAACCTCCGCCGACTCGCCTCCCGCCCCGGCCTCCACATACGCGTGATCGGCCGGCTCGACCCCGACCGGGCCGCCACCCTGCACCCGCTCGCCGTCGGCCCGGTACCCGGCACCGAAGCGACACTCCGTCTGCCTCCGGAGTGGCTGGACCGCGCCGATCTCGGCTATGACCGCATCCAAGGCGCGCATCTTCCGCCCCCCGACGCCGGTCCGCCTGCCGAAGCACTCACGCGGTCCCCGCCCGACCCGCTGGCCGACTCGCCGCTGTGGCGGGTGCGGCGGCTGGTCGAACTGGCCGTCGCCGGAGGCCGCCGTGCGGTCGCCGAGCCCACCCGCAGCGGCGATCTCGGCCGCGACACGGCTTCCCTGCGCCGTACGGGATTCCGCACCGCCGCCGACCTGGCCGCGGCACTCACCGCAGCGGCCGACCGCCGCACCCGTGACGTCTTCGGCCGGCTCGACGAAGCCGACCCCGACGACTACTCGTCGGCCTGGCTCGCTGCCGCAGTCCACCTGGCGAGCACCGAACGGGTGCTGGTCCAGAACACCTGGCAGGCCCGCCAGGAAGCGCCGGAGGCATCGGTGACGTCAGGGGAACCCGCTCGTCCCGTCCCGCAGCGTGGACCGGGTACGCAGGGCGGCGAGGCCGGCCCGATCAGGGCGACGAGCTCACCGACCAGGGCCGCTCGCCGCGCGCCGGGCCAGGCCGCGGCGCCCGGGGTGAGGTAGGGGTGGCCGCTTCCGTACTGCTCGGTGCCCCGGTGCCGGTCCCAGCCGGTGTGCGTCAGTACGGCCCGACCGGTGCCGTCGTATCGAGATGCGGCCGATGGCGAACTCGGTGCCGGGCGCCGGAGGCCGCCGTCTCCGGCCCGCTCAGGGCGGTGGCCCCGACCGAGGAGCAGTCGGGGCCACCGCCGGGTCCGGACCGGGCTAGCCGATGATCCGGCCCAGTTCGATCCGGTCGATGTCCGGGGCCCAGGCGCTCGCGTTCCCGAAGGTCACGCTGTTGGAGCCCTTCTTCAGGTCGACGGGGACGCCCAGCGTCCAGTAGTCGTCGACGCTCCAGGTGTTCTTGAACGTGACCTTCCGGGGCGCCGCGTTCCCCACGGTGATGTCCGCCGTGCGGGACATGATGTCCGTGTTGTAGGCGTGGCCGTTGTCGCGCCGGTCGTTGTGCGCGTAGTGGACGACCAGCAGGTAGCGGCCCGGCCTGGGCGCGTCCACCGTGAACTCGGCGGTGCTGGAGGCGCTGTTGCCGAGCCGGCCGATGTACGAGCCGGCGGAGGCGTGCGCGGAGTCGACCAGCTCGGCGCCGCCCGCGAGGGTGGCCGAGGCGCCCTCGTAGGAGAGCGTGCCGGAGGTCGAACCCTCGCCCGAGACGTCGAGGGAGCGTACGGAGGCGTTCTGGGCCGTCATCGCGACCCGGTTGTTGCCGGCGACCAGGTACAGCCGCAGCGGCCGGCCCGGCGCCGCCGACACCGTCTCGCCGTGCAGGGTGAGCCGTACCGGCGCCGAGGTGCGCGGAACGACGGTGAAGTAGCCGTCGCGCGGGGCGTACACGTCGAAGACGGCCTTGTCGCCCCTGCGCAGGACGAGGGCGCCGGTGCCCACGCCGGCCGACGAGGAGTAGTCGTACGACGGGTTGCCGCTGATGTCGGCGAGGGTGGCCTCGTACGACGCGGAGGGCTTGGCGGTGCGGGCGGTCAGGTCGACGCGGTCGAGGGTGACTTCGGCGTCGCCCTTGGCCAGCGTCAGTGTGTGGGTGCCGGCCGGCAGGTCGAGGGTGACGTCCTTCTTGGCTCGGTAGGTCCAGTTCTCGGTGGACGGGTAGGTGACGGTGACCGGGTCGCCGCCGTCGACCGACAGCTTCTGTGTGGAGGGGGCGCCGGACTGGTTGCCGTAGAGGATCGCCAGGTCGTAGGTGCCGTCCTCGGGGACCGTCACGGTGAAGTCGACCTTGCTGGAGGCCTGGTTGAGCGAGCCGACGTCCTTCGTCCCGGAGGCGGCGTAGCCGTTGGCGTTGCCGACCGTGCCCTGGGTGTACACCTGGCCGCCGGTGATGGCGGCGTTCTCGGCCTCGTACGACGCCGACCACGGGACAGAGGCGGCGGTGGGGGTGCCGGTGCCGCCGGGGGTGAGGACGATCCGGTAGGCGGACATCTTGCGCAGGCCGCGCAGCGGGACGGTCACCGTGCCGTCGGCCGCCACCTTCACCTTCGTACGGGCGAGGACGCGTGGCGTGGCGTGCTGTCCTTCGTAGCCGGACCAGGCCGCCTCGGCGACGGTCGCGGTGACCGTGCGGCCGAAGACGGACCGGGGGACGTTCTGGACGACGACGTCGGAGTCGCCGGCGGAGCCGCCGAGCAGCACCTGGGCCTGGCGGCGCGAGGGGTCGAGGGAGGCGAGTCCCTGGAGGGTGTCGATGGTGTTGGCCTGCGGCGGGGTCACCTTGACGGTGTCACCGGTCATCCCGGCGTACCAACGGAACAGCCACCAGCCGCCGTTGGGGATGTTGGACCGGACGACGTTGCCGTCCATGTTGCCGGCGGCGTCCCAGTAGGCCTGGTTGGCGTACACCTTGTTCCGCTCGAACATCGAGACCCACTGCACGAGCTGCCCGGGTACGGACAGGTCACGGCGGTTGGCGTACTCGTCGATGTTGATCTTCAGTGGCGCGATGCCCAACGTGCGCTCGATGGAGCGGTAGTTGTCGTAGTGGCCCTGGAAGTCGCGCAGCGAGCCGGAGCTCAGTTCGTGCCAGGTCATCACCTGGGGCAGGACGTTCTCCCGCTGAGCGAAGGTGAGGAAGTCGGTCAGCAGGCGGGTGTGGTAGCCGGCTTCGTTGGGGCCGGCTATCCGCGCGTCGGGGTCGATCGCGCGGATGCGCTGGTAGACCGTCTTCCAGTCCTTGAGGAACCGGTCGCGGTTGGCCTCGTACTGCGCCTGGTCGGAGGTGCCGAGGTTGTACCAGATCTGGTCGGGCTCGTTGAACGGGATGTAGACGAAGCGGTCGCTGTTCGGGTCGGCCGACACCTCCTTGACGATCTTGTCGACCTTGGGGAGGTAGTCGTCGATGCCGAGGTCCTCGTAGGGCCACTTGGCGTAGATGTCCTGCATCATCACGTTGATCTCGCCGCCGCCGTTGCGGAAGAACGACTTGGAGACGGTGAGCGCGTCGCCGTTGGGGTGCTGGGCGCCGCCCTCCGGCTTCTGCGAGATGCTGGTGATCTTCAAAGGCTCGAGGGCGGCGTCGCTGGGCACGCCGTCGTCGCTGAGCCCGTACAGCGCGCCGTTGGCGCCGAGCATCACCGGACCCTCGGAGGTGCCGAGGTCGACGGTGAGCCGCTGGGGGTCGATGGGGGTACCTCCCGCTCGAGCGAAGTCGAGAGTGGGGGAGGCTGCCGCGGGCCCCGCGGCGGGGAGGGTGCCTGCCATGGCGGCGACTCCGAGTGCGGTCGTGACGAACAGTGTTTTGAGACGGGATCTTGTGCGGGTGGGGGTGATCACGCGGTTGGACCTCCGGTCACTTGACGGCTCCACTGGTGATTCCGGACACGATCTTTCGCTGGCCGACGAGGAACACGGCGACCATGGGCAGGCTCATCACCACGACGTACGCGAAGACGAGATGCCAGTTGTTGAGGTAGAGCTGGGCGCTGGCGACCTTGTAGAGGTTGAGCGGCAGGGTCGCCCTTTCTCCGCCGCCGAGGACGAAGAAGGCGTAGAAGATGTCGCTCCAGGCGTAGAGCATCACCATGATCGTCGCGGTGGCGATCACGGGCCTGAGCAGCGGCAGGATGATCCGCAGGAAGATCCGCGCCGGCCGCGCCCCGTCGATCCGCGCGGCCTCCTCCAGTTCGAAGGGGATGGCGCGGATGAAGCCCGTCATGAAGAAGATCGACGTGGACAGGTACATCCCGGTGTAGACGGCGATCATCCCGGGCCGGGTGTTGGAGAGCCCGAGCTGCCGCAGTTCCATCACGATGGTGATGACGGCGGGCGGCAGCAGCAGTCCGCTGATGCACAGCGCGTACGCGGCCGAGACCAGCTTGGACTTGCGGCGGGCGAAGACCCAGGCGGCGCCCGCGCCGAGGATCAGGACGAGGAGCACCGAAGGCAGCACGACGAGCAGCGAGTTGACGAAGCCGCGCAGCATCTCGCCCTGGCCGACGGCGTCCGCGTAGTTGCTGCCGGCCTGCCAGTGCCCCGGCGGGTCGAGGTTCGGCTTGATGGCCTCCGCCTGCGGCTTGGCGGAGGTGACGGCGACCAGCCACAGCGGTACGCCCACGGCCAGCCCCGCGAGCAGCAGGACGAGGGCCGGGCGGCCGTATCGCCAGGCCACGGACGGGTTCACAGCAGTTGCTCCCTTCGCCTCAGGCCGACGACCAGCGGGACCGCGACGGCGACGACCACCAGGAAGAGGACGAGGCTCATCGCGGAGGCCTGGGCGTACAGGCCCTGTCCGAAGATCCGGAACATGTAGATGTTGAAGACCTCCGTGGATCCCGCGGGCCCGCCGCCGGTGGTGGCCTGCACGATGTCGAAGGTGTTCATCGAGCCGATCAGCGCCGTGGTGACGTTGAAGGTGACGGCCGGCGCGAGCATCGGCCAGCGCACCGACCAGAAGGTCCGCCAGGGCCCGGCGCCGTCGCACTTCGCGGCCTCCAGCATCTCGCCGGGGATGCCCTTGAGGCCGGCCAGGTAGATCAGCATGGCCAGGCCCATCCACTTCCAGCCGTGGATGAGGGTGACCAGGACCAGCGTCCAGGTCGTCGAGCCCAGCCACGGAATGTCCGTGCCCAGGACGGAGTTGACGGCGCCGTCCTGGTCGAGGAGGGCCTGGAAGACGTAGCCGGTGGCGAGCGCGGAGATCAGCACGGGCAGGAAGAACACGGCGCGGAAGAACCGGTTGAAGCGGGTGTCGGCCTCCAGCAACAGGGCGAGTACGAGTCCGAAGCCGTTCTGGAACAGCGCGGCGAGCAGGGCGTACAGCAGGGTCGTACGGATCGCGCGCAGCAGGGAGCCGTCGTCGGCGATGGTCTTGAAGTTGTCGAGGCCGGTGAAGGCGATGTCCGCGTGGTACGAGGACCAGTTGGTGAACGGGTAGTAGAAGTTGAGCAGGTTCGGCACCAGGAAGAAGCCCGCGAAGACGACGATCGCCGGGAGCGCGAACCACCAGGGGTGGTGCACGGCGGCGCGCGGGAGCCGTCCCACCCGCCGGGGTTCGCCTGTCGTGGATGCCTGCTTGCGCGTGCGTATGGCTGTGTCCGCCATCAAAGAGCCCCGTGTCGTTAGAAGCCGGGCGCGCCCTGGGCCTTGGCCACCTGCGCGAACTGGTCCTGGATCGCCTGGGCGACCTGCTGCGGGCTCTTCTTGCCGTAGAGCATGTCGGCGAGGTAGAGGTGCGTGTCCGGGGCGACGATCGCCTTGGCCTGGAAGACCCCGATGGCCTTGGGCAGGGCCGCGACCTGGTCCTTGGACGCCTCGGGGAGTCCGTCGGGGGTGGGCACGGACGGCTGCACGGACGGGATCTTCATCGCCTTGATGTAGTCGGCGTAGTCCGGGCCGAGCCAGAAGGCGAGGAACTGCCGAGCCGCGTTCTGTCGCTTCTCGTCACCCGTCTTGAAGGCGACCACGCCGTTGGTCTGGTCGGGCGAGTACAGGCCGGTGGCCGAGGAGTTGGCGACCGGGAACCAGCCGATCTTCTTGTCGATCTCGGCGGTGGAGTACTTGGCCTGCAACTGGCTCTGGAAGGAGGTGACGTTGAGGACCATGCCGGCCTCACCCTTCCAGAGGGAGTCGGCCTGCCCGGTGAAGGTGCCGGTCCTGTGGTTCTTCTGGGCGAGCCCGGCGTCGAGCAGCTTCTCCTTGTACTTCTTGATCGCGTCGACGACGACCGGGTCGGTCCACTTCTTCTTGTTCTGGTTCAGATCCGCCCACCACTGCTTGTCGAGGTCGGTGAGCTGGACCTGCATCTGCCACTGCAGGGGCCACTGGTCGCCGCCGGCCTCGTAGAAGCCGGCCGCGTCGGTCTTGTCGGTGACGGTGCGGCCGAGGGCCAGCAGGTCGTCGTACGACTTCGGGAAGTCCTTCTCGGCCAGTCCCGCCTGCCGGAAGACGTCCTTGTTGTAGTAGACGCCGAGCATGGCGGGGCTGGTGACGATCGCCGCGTACCGCTTGCCGTCGATGACGCCGAGGGACCGCTCGGTGGAGCCGAGCTTGGAGACCCACTCCTCCCCGTCGAGGGTGAGCAGGTTCTGCTGGGGCTGGATGAAGGGCAGCGTGGAGATGGACGGCTGCCAGAACATCAGGTCCGGCCGGTCGCCGGAGGCGAGCTTGGTCGGCACGTTCTGCTCGTAGAGGTCCGGGATCGCCTGGGTCTCGACCTCGGCGCCGGTGGCCTTCTCGAAGGCGTCGACGACCTGCTTCGGTGCGTTGACCGTGTTCTGTGCGGTCCACATGGTCAGCTTCACGCCGTCGAGCCGGGCGGTCGGGTCGACGGCCGTCTGCTTCGCGTCCGTACCGGAGTCGCCGGAGTCACCGGCGGTGGGGTCACTGCACGCGGTGGCGGCCAGGCCGACGGCGCATACGAGGGCCAGGGCGGGGAGAGCTCTTGTCTTCATCACGTACCTCAAGTGCCTTTCGCGAACGGTTGGTTCAGGACGGCGGTACCGAGATCTCAGTCGCGGGCGGACGGGGGTCCCGAGCTCTCCCGCACCACCAGCTCGGGTACGGACACGGGGTGCGGGGCGATCTGCGCGGACTCCTCCAGCACCCCGTGCAGCAGGGCGAACGCGGACCGGCCGAGGCCGGTGAAGTCCATGCGTACGGTCGTCAGTGACGGGGTCAGGAACGCGGAGTGCGGGGCGTCGTCGAAACCGGCCACGCTGACGTCGCCGGGGACGGACCGGCCGGACTCGTACAGGGCGCGCAGCACCCCGAGGGCGAGGTCGTCGTTGCCGCACAGGATCGCGGTGACGTCCGGGCCGTTCGCCAGTTCCAGGCCCGCGCCGTGACCGCCGGCCGGGCCCCAGTTGCCCTGCACCGGGCGGGGTTCGGGTGCTCCGGCCTCCTTCAGCGCCTGACGCCAGCCGGAGGTGCGGGCGCTGGTGCGGCGGGTGCTGGAGGGGATGGCGACGTAGTGGACGGTGCGGTGGCCGAGGGAGAGCAGGTGGCGGGTCGCCTCGTAGGCGGCCTCGCGGTCGTCGGTCCACACCCAGGGGCGGTCGCCCGAGGGCGGGCTCGTGGGGGTCTCGACGACGCCGACGACCGGCAGTTCGGGGGGGACGGCGGCCAGGGCCCGTACCCCGGCCGGATCGTAGGCGATCACGATCAGTCCGCCGCCCGCGTCCGCCGCCCGCTGCACTTCGGCGGCGACGGCGGGCTCGTCCGCCGATTCGAGGACGCCGATCCCCACCGCGTAGGACGCGGCGCGGGCGGCCTCCTCGATGCCCTGGAGGATGGAGGCGTAGCCGTAGTGGGTGGTGTTGGCGGTGAGCACGGTCACGGCCCTGCTGCGGCCGCTGGCCAGGGCGAGCGCGGTGGCGTTGCGCCGGAAACCCAGCTCGTCGATGGCGGCGAGCACCCGCTGTCGGGTGGCCGGTTTGACGCTGGGATGGCCGTTGATCACCCGGGACACCGTCTGGTACGAGACCCCGGCGGCCGTCGCCACGTCCCGGATGCTCGGCGGGCGGCTTGTGTGACCGGTCACATTCATGCCAGGATTGTGACCGGTCACAATGCGGTCGTCAAGAGACCGTAACGATGGATTCACGCGACTGACGCAGACCGCCGCCGCCGAGGAACGACGGGGGCGGGGTCAGGAGGGGGAGACGCCTTGGCCGGTACGGCGGATGCGACGAGGAAGATCGGCAACCACCCGGAGGACACCTTCCGTTGGGGTCACTCGGGGCTCGGGGCCGAGTTCGCCACCGCCTCGGACGGAACCCTGCGGCTGGTCCGGCTGGCCGCTCCCGGCGACGCCGGGCCCGCCTGTGATCCGGAGGCCGCCCTCCCCCTCGTCGAGTTGACCGCCCTCGGCCACGGCAGCGGCTGGTCCGGCCCGCGCTTCACCGGCACGGCCTTCGGCACCCGCCTGCGGTACCGCGACCACCGCAGCGGCAGGCGCGCCGACCGGGAGTGGCTGACCGTCGAACTCCACGACCCCGCCACCGGGTTGACGGCGTTCGTCGAACTGACGTCCCCGACCGGACTGCCGGTGCTCCGCTCCCGCGTCCGGCTGCGCAACGAGGGCACCGAGCCCCTGGTCGTCCAGTCCGTCAGCAGCCTGCTGCTCGGCGGCCTGCCTTCTCCGGACGCGCTCGACGTGCACCGGGCGCGCAACGACTGGCTCGCCGAGTGCCGTTGGTACGCCGAACCGCTCCGCGACACCGTCGCCGACATCAACGTCGGTGCCCACCAGCACGACAGCCGGGCCGCCCTCGTCCTCGCCGGGCGCGGCAGCTGGCCCACCGACGGCCACCTGGCGATGGGCGCGCTGACGGAGCGGGACGGCGACCGGACCTGGCTGTGGCAGACCGAGTCCCCGGCCGGCTGGCGCTGGGACCTGGGCGAACACGCCCTGGGCACCTATCTGGCGCTGAACGGCCCCACCGACGCGGAGCACCAGTGGCGGGTCCGGCTCGCGCCGGGTGAGGAGTTCACCACCGTGCCGGGGGTGCTGGCCCTCGGTTCCGGGTTCGACGCGGCGATGGGTGCGCTGACCTCGTACCGCCGTGCCGTCCGCCGCCCGCACCCGGACCACACCACGCTTCCGGTCGTCTTCAACGACTACATGAACACGCTGATGGGCGACCCGACCACCGAGAAGCTACTGCCGTTGATCGACGCGGCCGCCGAGGCCGGGGCGGAGTACTTCTGCGTCGACTCCGGCTGGTACGACGACGACACCCGGGGCTGGTGGGACAGCGTGGGCGAGTGGCTGGCCTCGCCCCGCCGCTTTCCCGGCGGCGGGATCGGCACGGTTCTGGACCGGATCCGGGAACGCGGGATGGTGCCCGGCCTGTGGCTGGAGCCGGAGGTCGTCGGCGTGCGCAGCCCCGTCGCGTCCGCGCTCCCGCCGGAGGCCTTCTTCCAGCGGGACGGCGTACGCCTCACCGAACAGGGCCGCCACCAGCTCGACCTTCGGCACCCGGCCGCCCGCGCGCACCTCGACAAGACGGTGGACCGGATCGTCGGCGACTGGGGGGTGGGCTACCTCAAGCTGGACTACAACATCGTGGTCGACCCGGGAACGTGCGCGCCCGGAGACACGGGCGTCACCGAGGACACCCGGAACACCGGGGACATCGCACCGGGAGCCGGACTCCTCGGCCATGCCCAGGCCTACCTGGACTGGCTGTCCGGCGTCCTGGACCGCCATCCCGGCCTGGTCGTCGAGAACTGCGCCTCGGGCGGGATGCGCATGGACGGCGCCACCCTCGCCGTGGCCCAGCTCCAGTCCACCAGCGACCAGCAGGATCCGCTGCGCTACCCGCCGATCGCCGCGGCGGCACCGACGGCCGTCCCGCCCGAGCAGGGCGCCGTCTGGGCCTACCCCCAGCCCGACTACGACGACGACCTCATCACCTTCACCCTGGGCGGCGCGCTGCTCGGACGGATCCATCTGTCCGGCCACCTGGACCGCATGTCGGCACACCAGCTCGGGCTCGTGCGGGACGCGGTGGGGACGTACAAGACGATCCGCGAGGACCTCGCCCGAGCAGTGCCGTTCTGGCCGCTCGGTCTGCCGGGGTGGACGGACGAGTGGCTGGCTCTGGGCCTGCGGGTGCCGGACGGCTGCACGTACGTCTCGGTGTGGCGGCGGGGCGGAGTCAGCGGACTCCGCCTGCCCGTAGGGCACTTGGCCGGTCGTGAGGCCCGGGCGGACATCCTGCACCCGTCCGCCGCGGGATCGGGCTCGGCGGTCTGGGACGGCGACGGACTGCGGGTGTCGCTGCCGCGCACACCAGGGGTCCTGCTCGTCCGGCTCACCCCGGGCGGTTAGGGGTCCTTTCACTATGAGCGGCCGATCAGGTCGCGTGGTCTGGTGCCGTGCATCGCAAGGCGCCGGAGCGGCCGCGATGGGGGTCCCCCCGCGCGAGGTTGTTCGAGCGTGGGGGA